>JALVEF010000163.1 GCA_027031185.1 Saprospiraceae bacterium | reverse complement strand
GGTTTTATCGTTTCGAAAACGGCGTGGGATTTAAACAGTTGCCCCCCCCACAATATCCCCGCTTGGCATTACCTTTGCCCGAGAAGCAAATGAAACCAACCGGCTATGGCCCTGAAAGTATATAATTCACTTACCCGTCGCAAAGAAGAATTTCGCCCCCTGCACGAAGGCCGCGTCGGCATGTATGTGTGCGGCCCCACCGTCTATTCCGACGTCCACCTGGGCAACATTCGCACCTTCGTCAGCTTTGACGTCATCTACCGCTACCTCCTCCATCTCGGATACAAAGTTCGATACGTCCGCAATATCACCGACGTCGGCCATCTTGAAGGCGATGCCGACACCGACGCCGAAGACAAAATCTCCAAGCGCGCCCGGCTGGAACAACTGGAACCCATGGAGATCGTCCAGCGCTATATGAACGGATTCCATGAGATGATGCACCGCTTCAACAACCTCGACCCCAATATTGAGCCACGCGCCACCGGCCATATCATCGAACAAATTCAAATGGTGCAGGACATCCTCGACAACGGCTATGCTTACGTCGTCAACGGCAGCGTCTATTTTGACACCAAAAAATTCCAGGACGAAAAAGGCGTGTATGGCCAACTGTCCGGCCGCAACCTGGAAGAGCTGATGCAGGAATCCCGCGATAATCTCAAAAACCAACAGGAGAAACGCCACCCCGCGGACTTCGCCATCTGGATCAAGGCCGCGCCCGAACACCTCATGCGCTGGCCTTCCCCCTGGTCCGTCGGCTTCCCCGGCTGGCACCTCGAATGCTCCACCATGAGCACCAAATACCTCGGACATACATTTGACATCCACGGCGGCGGCAACGACCTGAAATTTCCCCATCACGAAAACGAAATCGCCCAAAACATCGGCGCCTGCGGACAGGCCCCCGCCAAGTACTGGCTCCACGCCAATATGCTTCTCATGAACGGCAAAAAAATGTCCAAAAGCGATGGCAACACCATCACCGCCCGCCAGCTTTTCACCGGCGACAGCCCCCACATCTCAAAGCCCTACAGCGCCATGGTCATCCGCTATTTCATGCTCATGGCCCACTACCGGAGTACACTTGACATCAGCGACCGTGCCTTGCAGGCCGCCGAAAAGGGCTACCAAAAAATGATGAACTATCTCCGCCTGCTCGATGAAATGCAACCCGCGCAATTTGCCGCGGAAGCCACGCCCGCCGGCGAAGCCATTCGCCGGCTCATCCGCGAAACGCACGAAGGCATGGACGACGACTTCAACACCGCTGTCGCCATCGCTAAAATGCACGAACTCGGCTCCTACATCAACAAGCTGCACGCCAGGCAATTGGACTTCTCCCAAATCACCGCCGAAACCTGGGATGAGCTCAAAACACTCTTTCGGGCATTTATTGGGGATGTCTTCGGCCTTCGGTCGGAACAAGAACAGGCCGACCGCGATGAACAGGCTCTCGAGACACTTATGGACATCATCCTCCAACTCCGCCAAAAGGCGCGTGCCCAAAAAGACTGGGAGACATCGGATAAGATCCGCGACGCCCTCGCCAAAATCAACATCCGCATCAAAGACAGCAAAGACGGTTCTACCTGGGAACGCATCGCCTGACAGCCGCACGCACCCCCACGCTCCGGGAGTCCAACCGCTATCACCCGGCAAGCCGTACGGCTCAATCCTCGCATCCCCGAAGGGGATGCAAACTAACACTTCTTGCCCTCTACCCGGCAACTATCGCCCCACAGGGCACTCCAATACAAAATACCCGGCGGCAGAACCGTTCAACATCACACGGGAAATGGCTTGGCACCCTGCTCACAGCAGCACCGGGCGACGCAAACTAACCTAAACAGTTACCTAACAGTTACCCTAATCCTTAAGCCCATCCAGTAGCTTATTGACACGATACATCTCGTCCACCAAATCGTCCGTATAAAAATGCAATTCCGGCAGACGTCGGATTTTCTTGCCGATCCGCTGCGCCAGCCGGCTGTGTAAGTGGGGCTTCGCCGCCGTCAATAAATTGATAATCTCATTCTTGTCCTCCACCCGGAAGGCACTGATATAGACCTTGGCAATCGAATAATCCGGCGTAATATCCACGCCCGTCACCGTCACCAACTTATCCTGGCCGTAAATATAGGCTCCCTCCGCCTGCAATATCATGCTCAACGACCGGCGCAACATCTCGGCCACCTGCTTTTGTCTCACTGACTTCATTTCAGAATTTTTTTCGTAACTGTTTAGGTGCTCCTGTTTTTAGGGATAAAACAGGCATTTTAGCACAAAAACAAGGAGTCCTCAAACAGTTACAAACCAAAGGCAGGCGCAAAAACAAGGGGGCCCTAAACAATTACTTTTATCCGGGCTCTTATCACCTGCCCAATGTCTAACCACTCAATTCAATGCTCATGATTCTTCGCCCCCCCGGCTCTCAACGGGGCTCAATTGAGCAATTCGGGCAACGCATGACAAAGATACGGGAAAGACCGCCCAAATACAACCGGGAAAATTGATGTAACTTTGTTGACAATGAACCCACTATTGTCAACACCTATCGAATACCTCAAAGGCGTCGGCCCGGCCAAGGGCAAGGCGCTGCGCAAGGCGCTTGACATTACGTGCTTCGGTGATTTGCTCGAGCATTTCCCCTTTCGCTATATTGACAAGACCGTCATCCTGCCCATTCGCCATATCACGGATGACCATACCGAAGTCCAGGTCAAGGGCAAGCTCATGCGCGTCTCCACCGAAGGTTTCGGCCACAAAAAACGCTTGGTAGCCACCATCCACGATGGCACCGGATCGCTCGACCTGGTTTGGTTCAAAGGTGCTACTTGGATGGAAAAATATCTCAAGCGCGGACAGACCTATCTGGTCTATGGCCGCATCCAAAAATTCCAATACCGCTACTCCATCCCGCATCCCGAAATCGAAGAAGTAAACGAACAAAAGACGACCGCCCCTACGCTGGCTCCCGTATATCCTACCACCGACAGCCTCCGCAAAAAAGGCCTCGACCCAAAAGGGCTTCGCAAAATAATGCGGGAGCTGATCCAAAGGATACGCCCTGCAGACATACCGGAAAATCTCCCGGACTACCTGGTCAAAAAACTCGACCTGCTCCCCCGCTTCGAAGCCACACGCAAAATTCACTTCCCCGCCGACTGGAAAGAAAAAGAACAGGCACAGTACCGGCTCAAATTCGAAGAACTCTTCTTCGCCCAGCTCCGTGCCATCTTCCGCAAGCTCGAGAACTACCGTGAGATCAAAGGGCATCTCTTCCCGCAAATCGGCAACTACTTCAACACCTACTACCGCGAAGTCCTGCCCTTTGAGCTGACCGGCGCTCAAAAACGCGTGCTAAAAGAAATTCGCCGCGACGTCCGATCCGGCCGTCAGATGAATCGCCTCCTCCAAGGCGATGTGGGCAGCGGCAAAACCGTCGTCGCCATGATGTCCATGCTCATGGCCATTGACAACGGATACCAAGCCTGCCTGGTCGCCCCCACCGAAATCCTGGCACAACAGCATTTCAACAATCTACGCGAAGACGCCGAAAAACTCGGCCTCACCATCGCCTTCCTGTCCGGAAGCGTCAAAGGCAAAAAACGAAGCCTCATCCTCGAAGCCCTCAAACGAGGACAAATCCACATCCTGGTGGGCACCCACGCCATCCTCGAAGACACGGTCAAATTTCACAACCTGGGCCTGGCCATCACTGACGAGCAGCACCGGTTCGGCGTCGCCCAACGCGGCAAGCTGTGGGCCAAGAGCAAGCCCGTCCCGCCGCACATTCTCGTCATGACCGCCACCCCCATTCCCCGGACGCTGGCCATGGCCTTCTACGGCGACCTGGACGTTTCAAAAATTGACGAGCTGCCTCCCGGACGCAAACCCGTCACCACGCTTCACTTTACGGAAAGCAAACGCCTGCGCCTGTATGGACTTATGCGCGAAGAAATCGCCAAAGGCCACCAGGTCTATGTGGTCTTCCCCATGATTGAAGAATCCGCCGATTCTGACTTGCAAAACTTGCAGCAA
>JALVEF010000162.1 GCA_027031185.1 Saprospiraceae bacterium | reverse complement strand
CTCCAGTTGGCCAATGTGCGCACCATCCACGGGCGGGCCGAGGACATTCCGGGGCTGAAATGTGATTTTGTCATATCTCGCGCTGTCGCGCGAATGGATAAGCTGTTCCGGTGGTCCCGGCGGCACCTGGCGTTGCAGCCGCAGCGGCACGCCTATCCGAATGGCATCATTGCCTTGAAGGGCGGCGACCTGACGGAGGAGATGCAGCAGGTGCCCGGCAAGCCCTATTGGGAGGAAGTAGCCATCCGTCAATACTTCCCGGAGCCGGATTTTGAAGGCAAAAAGGTCGTATATTTGCAGATATAGGAGCTATGAAGACCACAAGACGCAAGGCGAAAAACGGTACTGCCTTTTCCAAGGAGGCCATCAAGTCATTAAAACAGACGGGGGCGCTCACGGCCACTTCGCGCTACTCCGTGGAGAAGATGCTGGCCAAAATTGACTTTTCGCAAGATCTTACCATCGTAGAGCTCGGTGTAGGCAACGGCGCTGTCACCAAGGCCATCATGGAGCACCTGGGCCCTAACTCCCGCCTTATCGCGCTAGAGATCAACGAAAACATGTACCGGCTGGCGCTGAATGCGCTTCGTCCCGACCACCGCGTACAAATTGCGCACCATTCGGCCTTTGAATTATCAGACTTGCTGAAGTCACTGGGGATTGACAAGGTGGACGTCATCGTATCTACGCTGCCCCTGACTATGTTTAAGAAAGAGAACAATGACCGCCTGATGGCCCAGATCCGCGCTCATCTCAAACCAAACGGTCAATATATCCAGATCCAGTACAGCCCGATCAAATATCCGTTGATCAAGCGCTATTTTCCCAAGGTCAAGATTCAGGTGGCACTGGCCAATTTCCCGCCGGCGTTGCTTTTCTTTTGTTATTTGCGGTGAGCAACGCTTCGAAAAATTGGGATGAGGGGAGAAATTAAGCGAGCGGGTTTCAAAGGGCCGCTGATCCGGTCTGCATCACAATAAAACAAATCAAGTGCCGTTGGAGGAAAGGGTTGCGGCTATTTTTGCTTCGTTGGCGCAGGCGTCAGTCATAGAAAGAGATTCATATTTTGTAAAATAACGAGCAGCTACCGTGATGGAAGAAATATTTAAACCAAAAACGAGGCAGGAAATTGCCGATGCGTATGGAATCAGTCGGAAAACATTTCAGCGTTGGTTAAAAAAGAAAAATATCACACTGGATGCCGGTTTGATAAAACGGCCGGATTTGGAATTGATATATCAAACTTTTGGATTACCCCCCGGATTTGATAAGAGGAATGCGTACAATTCCCCAAAGTGTCCCAAAGTGTCCCAAAGTGTCCCGCAAAAACTGATTCGGACGCTCTACCTTTGTCCGGTGAGAAACCTGTCTTGGCAACATTTTTTTCACTTTTAAAACCATTGAGTTATGAAAAAGTTCTTGATCATTTCGTCTTTTTTGCTTCTCGGAGCATTTTCTTCATCTGCTAATAGTCAGAAGGACGCATGTGTGGTTTATGATTGCCTGTGTACCTACGAAACAGCCGCCGGCGCCCCTGTCCAAATATCCGTGACTGCAGGGGATTGTGCTACAGCGAAAGCAGCTTTTTACAAAGCTTTCTGTAAAGTTTACGAATGTCCATAAAGTTTAAAACGGACTAATAGCTGTTAGGCAGGTTTCTCACTTTAAAATTTCGCTTATGTTCAGAATTATTTTACCATTGCTACTTTTGCCCCTACTGGCATTTTCCCAGGAAGACACCAAACCAATGGGGCGCGTCACCTACGTGCAGCACACCAACTTGAGAGCCAATAATCTCAATGGAGAGGCCGTGCTATATTTCAATAAGACAAAATCTGTCTATTACCTTACAGATATACCTAAGGAACCCCGTCCGAGGGATCTAAACGGCACATTTGACGTGGTTTTGGGCGATAAGGACGGATTTCCCATCTTCAAGAACTTAAAAAAGGACAGTCTTATTTTTAAGACCGTCATAGGGCCATTCGGTGCCAAGAAGTGCGTTCTCAAAGAGCCATTGCCCAAAATTGAATGGCAAATCCAAAACGAACGAAAAAAAATCGGCAGGTATCTATGCCAGAAAGCAGTAGGCAAGTTTGGGGGACGAATTTACGATGCCTGGTTTACTACGGAGATACCCATCAGCTCCGGGCCGTACAAGCTGTCCGGGCTGCCCGGACTGATTTTGGAGGCTACATCACATGACGGCCGGGTGAATTTTCTTTTTAAAAAACTGGAGTTGGATGATGACTTTGACTACCGCATTGTGCCGCCAAGACATAAATGGACATTCTCATCAAAAGAGGCGTATGACCGGAAATCTGAGGAAATGCGTCAAGATTTAATATTATACTTTAAATCCATGGGAGTTGATGCCACAGTTGGAGCCAGGCGCAAACCGAATCCGGACTTTGATATCGAATTTGAAGAATAAAACCATTTGTGTCAAAATAGCGGTTGTTGCTTCCAGCGGTTTTATTATTGGTGGGCGGTCTAGCCTCCAAAATAGTAGTTTTTTACAAGGCTTTGTGTGATGTCTACGAATGTCCATAAACTTTGAAACGGACTAATAGCCGTTGGGAAGGTTTTTCACTTAAAAATTTCGCTTATGCTCAGAATTATTTTACCTTTACTGCTGTTACCCCTTTTGGCATTTGCCCAAGATGATACCAAACCAATCGGGCGTGTTACCTACTTACATCACACTAACTTGATTGGGGAAAATGAATTAAATGGAGATGCTATTGTATTTCAACAAAACAAAGTCAACCTATATCCATTTAAATGCTCCGAAAGAAAGCTCTATAAAAGAGGAAGGTATGACAATATCCATAATAATAGAGGATGATCAAGGTTTTCCTATTTTTAAAGATTTAAAAAAGAATGTGGTCATTTATAAAACGAGAATAGGCCCTTTCCGAAAGAAAAAATGCGTTCTTAAAGAGCCATTGCCAAAAATTGAGTGGCAAATCCTAAACGAACGAAAAAAAATCGGCAAGTATCTATGCCAGAAAGCAGTAGGTAAGTTTGAGGGACGAATTTACGATGCCTGCTTTACAACGGAGATCCCCATCAGCTCCGGACCGTACAAATTGTCCGGCTTGCGCGGCCTGATTTTGGAGGCTACATCACAGGATGGCAGGGTGAGTTTCCTCTTTAAAAAGTTAGAGTTAACTGACAACTTTGACCACCAGATAGTACCTCCGGCGGAGAAATTAACATTTGACTCCCGAGAGGAATATAATAAGGCAAATGATGAATTAAACCAAAAAATGCTATTGCGTGCCAAAGCAATGGGGGTAGATGTGCAAATCCACAAACCCCACCCGGAGAGCCGGATCGAAAAGGAATAAGATGTGTTGACTAGGCAGTGCTTATATATGTTGATAGTATTCTGGGCCGCCGGAGGTATCTGCCGGGCCCAATCCTATACCATATCCGGCACGGTAAAGGATTCCATCACGCATAAGGTGCTTGACTATGCAAGCATATTTATCGAATCAGCAGACGCGTCCATAATAGCATTCACAAGTACGGACGAATCGGGAAAATATAAGCTGACATTCAAGGCTTCCAGCGGTATCCTGCGCATTTCAGCCAATCTACTGGGATATAAAAAACGCTCCTACGAAGTTGACACAAGTACTCGCTATCAGCAAATAGACTTTCTTTTGGTGCCCGATGCACACGAGTTGAAAGAAGTGGTCGTCAGACAATCCAAACTGCCCGTCTTTGAGAGAAACGACACCACCACATATGAAGTGTCCGCCTATACCGACAGTACCGAATACTCCGTAGAAGACGTATTGAAAAAGCTGCCGGGCGTGCAAGTTAGCGAAAACGGAACAATATCCATCAACGGTAAGGCCATTGACAAGATACTGATCGAAGGGGACGATATGTTTGGAGCCAATTATACGATTGGCACCCGAAATATCCGGGCCGATGCCATTGACAAAGTACAGGTGATTGACCACTATCAAGAAAACCCCGTATTGAAAGATGTCAGGCAGTCAGACGAAACGGTAATCAATCTAAGCATCAA
>JALVEF010000161.1 GCA_027031185.1 Saprospiraceae bacterium | reverse complement strand
TTCTCCATGATGGCGATCATGAGCTTGGTGCCACTGGCAATGTGGGTTTCGGCGGTGTAAGATCCGAAAATGTGTATGGAGTGGGCCGCCGTGTCCAGATCGTATTTTGCATCAATGGTCGCCAGATCGGGCTGTGCATTGGCATCGTCCACGTCAGCGGCCGATAGGCTATTCGGGTTGAGGAAGTTTCGTCCACCGTCCATGTTGAGTTGAGGAATGGCGTTAATGCCATAGTATTCTCTCCGGGCCACCGTCTCTACGGTGTTGTAGGGGTCGCCGGTGCCGGGGAAGTCCTGCTGGTACTTGACGATGACAGGGGTATAGTTGAGACTGTTTACCACACTGGTAATTTTCTCATTGCCCGGCTTACAGGGCGGGCAAGTAGAGGAAGTAAAGACTTCCATCAGGACGTTGCGGTTCACGGTGTTGAGTTCGTCATATACCACAACATCCACGGTCAGGGTGTCATTGGAAGGATCGGTGTCGGCATTACCGTCAGGCTGGGAAGTCCAAATTTTGATTTGATGGAATCCCGGCATGGCACTGATAGGGGTGCTGAGATCCAGTTGGGTGAAGCCCAATGCCTCGAGATTCAAGGTGGCGTTTTGTGAAATTGCTGCGCCACCGTCAATAGCATAGGAGAGAGTAGCCCCGCTTACATCCTGGCCGAAGTTTTGGATGGTGACGTTTAGTTTGTCGCCGGCCTTGAGGTATTTCAAGCCATTGTAGGCACTCACGCCCAGGTCATTCGGGTTGAGCACAGTAACGGTGATATTATCGATCAGGAGCAGATATTTGTCATTGCTGTTGTTGACGAAGGCAAAACGGGCGTTTTGGCCCTGATAAGCGGAGATGTCCATGGCTTCTGTGGTCCATTCCGATTCGGCTTGCGGTTTGGTCAACAGCACATCGGTGTAGTCGGTGGGATCCGAAACGTTTTGCGGGGACATTTCGCTGCACGGTCGCCTATTCTTTTCCGGGATTAGAGGCATCCGGTTTGCCATTGGCGGGCTGCTCTCCCCAGTCCAGTTGGATATCCGGCTCTTCTTCGGGTGCATCCGGATTGAGCTGCACCCAAAAGTTGTTGATTCCCTCGCCGGGGATAAGCGTGAGTATCATCCTGTTGAGCAGTTCCAGCAGGGCCATGAAAGTAATGATGGCGTGGATGCGGTTTTCCAAATGGCCGAAGAGGGTTTCGAAGCGGGTTCTTTCTTTTCTTACGGTTTGGCGGATATACCGGGCCTGGTCCTGGATGGTATAGTTGTAGGCATAGACCCGATGTATAGTCTTGCTCTTGCGTGCTTCCATTTTGTCAAGGACGCGCTGAAAGGCTTTCATCAGCTTAAACATGGTCAGGGATTCCAGCTCTACGTCCACCAGGGCGCGCACGGCGATTTGTTTCAGTTCTTTTGATGTGTAGCCGCGCTTCTCGCGCAGGGCGCGCTGCTGCTCCAATTGGCGCATCTGGTCCAGCACACTCTTGTAGCGTTTGTACTCGAGTAGTTTTTCGACCAACTCCATGCGGGGGTCAATCTCATTGCCTTCTTCGTCCAGTTCTTTGCGGGGAATGAGTACGCGCGCTTTGATGCGCATCAGCGTGGCGGCGACCAAGATAAATTCGCTGGCCACGTCCACGTTCAGGGCTTCCATCTGATGGATGTAGTCCAGGAAGTCATTGGTAATCTTGGCGATGGGGATATCGTAGATATCCAATTCGTCCCGCTCAATGAAAAACAGCAGCAGGTCAAACGGCCCTTCAAATTGGGGCAATTGAATCTTATAGCGCTCCGTCGTGAACATATCAGCGGCAAAAATAGATAATTATACTCAAAGCGATTTGTTTTGGGACGGTAAGAACATCGAACACTTGGGCTGAGCCTGTCGAAGCCCCGATCTGAGATTTTAGAAGGAATCCCAGAGCTATTCGAAACGTGGTCACTGTGGTCACTGAGCTCGTCGAAGTGAGCGCTGCACTGAGCTTGCCCTGAGCGATGCCCTGAGCTTGTCGAAGGGCCTGTCGAAGTGCGAAGTCGAAGTGCCCACTTCTCAAATCTTCATTCGTTAATCCTTGTTCGACATTCCCAAGACTTGTCCCGGACCTGTTCGTAACGAGAATACACTATTTTCGATAGCTTAGCGTTAGCAAAGGGCCAAAACGAAAACTATGCCTACCTCTTACGATGAAATCAACGAACTAAACGCCGAGATCCGCCGGGAGGCGGTGGTCATTGACCGCATCAATGAAGAAGTCCACAAAGTCATCGTCGGCCAGGAGCGGATGATAGAGCGGCTGCTGATCGGCTTGCTGACCAAAGGCCACATTTTGCTGGAAGGCCTGCCCGGTTTGGCCAAGACCCTGGCCATCAGTACGTTATCCAAGGCCATACATGCCAAGTTTCATCGTATCCAATTTACCCCTGACTTGCTTCCTTCGGATATTACGGGGACGATGATTTACAATCCGGGGGAGCGCGCCTTTGAAGTGAGCAAGGGGCCGATTTTCTCCAACTTTGTGTTGGCGGACGAAATCAACCGCGCGCCTGCCAAGGTGCAGAGCGCCCTTCTGGAGGCCATGCAGGAGCGGCAGGTGACCATTGGCGGCCATACCTACAAACTTGACGAGCCCTTTATGGTGATGGCCACCCAAAACCCGATCGAACAGGAGGGCACCTACCCGCTTCCCGAGGCTCAGAAAGACCGCTTTATGCTACATTTGACCATTGACTATCCGGACAGTGAAGATGAGCGGGAGATCATCCGGCGGTCGCTTTCTGATGGCAATGGGGTCCGGGTGCAAGCGGTAGCCCATACGGAGGATGTCCTCAGGCTGCGCAAACTGGTGCGCAAGGTGTATCTGGACGAGGAAATCGAAAATTATATCCTGAATATCGTGCGAGCCACACGCGAACCCGCTCAGGTAGGGCTTGATAAACTCAAGCCTTACATTCAGTATGGGGCCTCGCCGCGCGCCGGCATCGGGATGGCCATTGGGGCCAAGGCCGTGGCCTTCTTGCAGCATCGCGGCTATGTCATCCCCGAAGACGTGTATAATATTGCCCCGGATATCTTGCGGCACCGCATCGGCCTGACCTTTGAAGCGGATGCTGAAATGGTGACGGCAGATGATATCGTGGAGCAAATTTTAGGCAAAGTGATGGTGCCCTGACATGCTGTACCGCCTGTTTGTCTTGATATTCTTTCTCAACCCTTTGCCCGGTCACGGGCAAACCATACACCACTTAAACTACTTTTGCTTGCAGCAACTCGGTGCGCGGGCCAATTCCCATACATTGCGTACCTACGCGGTCCGGATTGATGACCTGGCGGGCGCAGTCGTCGTGTTAAAACAAGAAGACCACCGGACGCGTGGTGTGCTGTTTTTTCCCAATTCGCGGGAAGCACTCCGGCTGTATGGTGATGATAGGGAACTGTACTTGCGGGATAGCCTGGGTTTTGACTTTGGAAAACTGACCTACACCTGTGACAAGGAGCGGTTTGAAGGGGAATGGTTTGCCCCCTCGCGGGGGCAAATGGTCTCTATACGTGGTGTTTTTACGCGCGATGTACCGGTTGTCCCCCCGTCTTGTGCGGAGGGCAAACGCCTGTGGACGTTAAAAGGTCGTGCGGGCAAAGACCCGGTGTATATGACGCTTTCCAGGATTGGACGGGACGAGGTGTACGGCAGCTTGTATCTGTCGCGGGCGCGACAGATACTATTGCTCACGGGAGTCATCCGAAGCGAGACGCTGGATGCCGTGCTCACTACGGCGGATGGCAAGCGCGTGGGGGATATTGCCGCGCATTTCATAGCAGATAGCAGACTGACGGGGACGTACCACGGGGCAGATGACCGGGGCCACCCGCTGGAAGCGGTGGTACTTTTCTCCGATTCGATGACTTGTAGGGCGGAGGTCACCCCCTCGCATCGCTGTGGTATCGTCTTTCCGGTCAGCGGACGGGATAGATTTGACCAACTGATGCAAGCGCGTGCGGCCGCTTGGTTTCATCGTGCGGTCGCACGGGGACCGGGAGCCGGACACACGGTCTTTGAG
>JALVEF010000160.1 GCA_027031185.1 Saprospiraceae bacterium | reverse complement strand
CCCGCGATGGTGTCAGTCGTTGCGTTTTGGAATACGGTCCTGTATTCGATGTCGCGGTTTCTTTCGATGAGGTGCTGTGGCCCGAACCCCTTGGGATAGTGGAATTGCATGGGCCCGGTGCCGACGACTTCCTGACAATCGGTCGAGACAAAAGGATCGGCATCGTCCTCGGGATATTGCAGGACACTGCCCGTGGAGAATGTGCCGGCGGCATTGGTACCGCAGCCTTCCAGGGCGACGATGGGATGGGAGCGCCCGGGGTGGTGGTCCACCTGATCGGCCCGGATGATGTAGGTGGCGCCATTCTTCTTATATGCGGGCAACGTCACGGAGTCACCGGCGGATAGTTGGACGTCTGTGCGCAGGACCACCCAGTCTTCGATGATGATATCATAGGATTGGGCGGCTTGCATGTCGCCGGTCCCTGCGTTTTGGATGGTAAACCGTACACTGTCGGCATCGCATTGGGCGCGTACTCGTACCGATGCTCCGGACCAGGCCGGATCCGGCACCTGGCAAGTAGTGGCCGGAATGGCTACGGCTTCGGCGCAGATGGCGCGTTGGGGCGGGACCGCGCAATCCAGGTGACCGTATATCTTAAAGCGCTTGCAGGCGCCTAACGGGAGTGAGTCCCCGTCAAAGACAAATGTATTGTTGGTGGCAGCGAAACTCACATCGGCGGAGTCCACGGTGACTTCCGGTGAAAAAGTGACTTGGACTTGTGGCGTCGCCAACGGTTGCGTGCCGGTGTTGCAATAGTCCGCCACATAGACGATGGGCGAGCAGGCAGCCGGAGGCGTGCCCGTGACGTCAATGCGCATTGCCTGACAGTCCGCCGATTTGCGGAGGGCAAAGTCAATCGTGTCCACGTCGGCGTTGGACATCAGGTCGCCGCTGACAGGCAGGCTCACACAGTCACTTATCCAGGCGTCTTCCGGTCGCAGGTCCACTTGATAGGGTCCGGGCTGGGCAAAGACGCGATAATAGCCCTGCTCATCGGTGAGTGCCACCAGCGTGTCGTTGTTTTGATAGACGATGATTGCCAGACGCGGCAGCGGGACATCGCCCGAGTCCGGTTGGCAGTCTCCGTTCAGGTCGGCCAGGACGCGGCCGGTGATGGCGGGTACGCCGCAGGTCAGTTCGATTTCCTGTACCGAACCACACCCGGGGGCATTGTCAAAAATATCCGTAAAATCGGCATAGCGGATGAGGTGGCAAATGGCCGGTGTGCCGCAGATGCTCAGATTCGGGTTGTGTTGGATGGCAATCGAATTGCCGCCGATATACTTCAAATTGTCCAGGCCTGCCAGGCTGGTCAACGAGGTGTCCCTGGCGATAAACAGGAAGGCACCCATGATGGAGTCCAGGCCGGACAGAGCGCTGATGTCAGTGAGCGCGGGGTCTTCGAAGACAGCGAGAAAGCCGCCCACTTTCTTAATGTTTTGGATGCCGTCCAGGGACTTCAGGTTGTCCATGTAATTGATTTCCAAGTCACCGGGAATGACTTGCAGGCCTTCCAGTCCGGTCAGGTCGGTCAGTTGGTCGTTGTTGACCATCTGCAGCTTGTGCCCCAGCGAGACGAGATTGTTGAGCCCGTGCAGCGAGGCCAGCATTTTGTTGTCATTGATCAGCAGGCTGTCGCCGATGGAGGTGAGCTGCATCAATGCCGTGATGTCTGTTAGGCTGTCGTTGGAGGTCAAAAACATCGGCCCGCCGACTGTCTGCAGATTATCCAGGCCTGCCAGTGTCTTGAGCCCGTTGTTAGCGGCGACATACAGGCCCTTGCCCAGGTGTGAGATGTTTTCCAGGCCCTGGAGATCCTGTAAGGCCGGATTGTAGATGATTTCCAGATTGTAGCCGATGGAGTCGAGTGCGGCCAATGGGGCCAGGGACGACAGGTAGTTGTTGACCTTTATTTTCAAGCTGCTGCCGACAGTCTTCAGGTTTTCCAGGCCTTGGAGCGAGGGGAGATTCTTGTTGGAGGTGATGAGCAGGCTGCCGCCGACGGAGTCAAGACCGGCCAGTCCCTGAATGGATGTCAGGTTTTCGCATTGGTCAATGACCAAGTCGCCGTGTACGCGGGTGATGGGGTATAGGCTGTCCAACTGCGTGACGGCAGTGGACTGGATGATGAGTGTGCCTTCGATTTCGGTACAGCCCGGATGCAGGATGGGGAACGAATCCACCGCTCCTTGCGTGGTGAGCGTGGTCGTTCCCGGCAGACAGGACTGCGCCAGGCCCGTAGTGGCTACCGACAGGAGGCTCAGTAAGAATAATGCACCGAAAATAAACCGTCTCATGCACAATCGTTTGCTGAAAACACCGGTTTTTCGGTCTTTGGTGCGGGCAAGGTAAGTTCATCCTCGCTTCTTGAAAAGCACAAAATTTGCGTTTTGTAGCGCCTTTTTTGCTTGGTTTTTCTTGAAAATGGCAATAACATGATGATAATCAATGTTTTGTGTTTTTTGTAAAATAGTGTTTGTAGAAAATTGTATATTTGCCCCATATTGTTTTTTTATTGCGAATGCTATGCAAAAGAGTCTGTTATGGGAGAGTATCCGGTCGCTTTCGGGGCGTGAAAAGTCATCCTTGATGCGCTTTTTGTCCTCACCGTATTTCAATATGCGGGAGGACAGTCGCCGTCTGGCGTCGTTTCTGCTGGAATATGATCAGCCCGATGCCCCGCCGAAGGCAGACGTATTCCGCGCGGTATTCGGCGATGAGCCGTATGATGATACCAAGATGCGCCTGCAGATGAGCTATCTGCAAAAGAAAATCGAAGATTTCTGGGCGATTGAATATTTGCGAAGCGACCCCTACGAATGGCTGTGGGGCCAGTACGTCTCCGTCCATCGCCGGGATTTGCCCAAAAACACCCGCCACAAAAACCGGGAACTGGACAGCCGGCTGGCGCGCCCCGGCCCCCGCGGCGGCAGCTACTACCTCAATCGCTACCGGGTGATCAAAGAGCAGCACGATCGTTTTTTTTCTGCCTCTGTTGCCGGCACTTTCGATTATGAGTCTCCTGTCCGGGCCTTGGATATATTTTACACCGGTTCGAAGCTGCGCTACGCCTGTATGGCCATGCTGTATCGTTCGGTTTATGATACCAGGTATCGGTTTGAGATACCCGAAGACCTATTGCGCAAAGTAGAAGAGAATGCACAACTGATGGCCGTGCCTTTCATCTCACTCTACTACCGCTTTTTTCGCCTGATGCAGCGCGGCACATCGCCGGAGTTTTCGAAGCTGCGGGAGGACTTTCTCGCCAGCCGCTCGCTGCTGCCCGAAGATGAACTGCGCGAAGTATATACCATGATACGCAACTTCTACGTGCGACATATCAACAGCGGCCGGATGGACCTGGTACCGGAAGCGCTGGCATTTTACCAGCTCGGCCTCGACCTGGATCTCCTGATGGAAAATGGCGTACTCACCGGCTTCACGTACAGCAATATTGTCGCCATGGCGCTCAAAACAGGTGACATTGAGTGGGTGGCCCGGTTCATTGAGCAGTATCGCGACCACCTGCCGCGCCGCAGTCGTGCCGAGACCTATTCGCTCAACCGTGCGCGGCTCGAATACCAACTCAAAAACTACGACAGCGCCTTGAAGCTGCTTCGTCAGCTCACTTATAAAGATATCTTCCGCGCGGTCACGTCCCGCATCCTACAGCTCAAGATCTATTGGGAACTGTTCGATGTCTCGTTGCTCCTGTCACATTCCTATGCTTTTCAGCGCTTTCTCAAGCGCAAAGAAATCATCGGCTACCATTACCAATTGTGGAATAAGGCCGCCACATACTTCCAAAAACTCGCCCGCGTCAATCCCTATGATAAATCAGAAGTCCGAAAGCTGCTCACCGCCATCCAGAAGGAAAAGGTATTGGCAGAAAAGGAGTGGTTTGTCCAACAACTCCGCTCCATGCTTCACTTATAGGACCGGTTTTCTTTTGGTAACTGTTTAGGTGCTCCTGTTTTTAGGGATAAAATAGGCATTTTTGTTCCTGTTGAAGCCAGTATGTACAGATCAAACCGGTTTACGAGTTTATTTGCGGCAAATTTGCCCAATCTCTTCGTC
>JALVEF010000159.1 GCA_027031185.1 Saprospiraceae bacterium | reverse complement strand
GTAAGATGAAAAAGTTTGTCCTATTAATCGCATTCCTCCTATTCGGCCTGGCCGGCTATGCCAACACCGTGTCAAGTGAGCCGTCCGAAAAAGTGGACGTATCATCTCTGCCAGACATGCACGTGTATGATGTGCCGGCCAAACAAGCAAATGCCCCCGAGACGATCATTGTCATTAAGAAGGTTTACGTTGACGGGAAGCTTGTTTACGTGGAAATCATCATTATCCCCTAATGCACTGAATAAAACTTATCGTCCCTTGGCAATATTATTTGCCAAGGGACGTTTGGTTTGCGTTAAAGTATAACTTGTTCACTAAAATAACAGCTTATGAGACCTCTACACATTCTCTTCCTGTTAGTCAGTTGTGTGTCTTCCCTGTCCGCTCAAAGCGTACTGGTAACGTATGCCCGGACTGAAAACATTGAAAACCAGTTGAAGAACGCCAATATTCCTGACGAGTCCATGAAGCGCGAATTGGCAAAGGATATGGGAAAGCCATCCTATTTTACACTTCTTTGCACCGGTAGTGAGTCTCTCTATAAGCCGGCACCGGCTGAATCTCAAAAGGAAGAGTTGGGTATGCCATCGTCCGGAGGAAACATAAGAGTACAGACGATAACCATAGGTATGGCCGATGGCGGTACTTACAAGAACAGAGAGACAAAAGAGTACATCAGCCAACGAGATATCCTGGGCAAGTTGTTTTTGATAAAGGATACCTTGCCGGACTTTCATTGGAAGATTTTGCCGGATACCAAAAAAATCGGTGAGCTTCAATGCAGGAAAGCAACGACAGAATACAACGGCGAGAAAATTGAAGCCTGGTTTGCGCCGGAGATTCCTGTCTTTGATGGCCCGGAAGAGTTTTATGGACTGCCCGGACTTATCATCGAATTGAAGAAGCCGGATTTGAATTACGCGGCGGTTTCCATCAAACATCTTGATGAAATATCTGAGGTGAAGCCTCCCACAAAGGGAAAACCGGTGTCACAGCAGGAATATGACAAGACATTGCAGGAGCGCTTAAAAATTTTGATGGGAGGCAGCAGCGGCAGTAGCAGTGTTATTCGTATTGGAGGAAATTAACTATCCGTGATTTGCTCGTCGGGCTTCTGCATGAGTGATGGGCATTTCTATCTGGATTTCTTCCCGCTTGGCGGCATCGTTTGCCCCGGATTTGTTTGCCTTTTGACGTCTTGTATCGGTATATTGAATTTAATGGCCAATGGCTTTCCGATGTTCAAGTATTATGAACGGTCCGTCCCGCTTTTTGAGGCGGCTTCTTTTAGGCGTCTGCGTCGTCTTAGGTTGGCTAACGCATTTGCCGGCACAAGGCCTATATGTCAAAGCGATTGACCGGGAAGGGCAGCCCGTGTCCCAGGTGGCGTTTGAATTGTACTCGTTGGATACCAATGCCTTGGTGACGTTTGGACTGACCGATGCAAATGGCGAAACATTCTTGAAGGCAGACAGCGGAACATATTTGCTTGAGTCCAGACATCTTTCCTTTGAATCCGATATCCTCGAAGTCGAAATAAAGCCTGATGGGGTAGATACGGTGGTGCGCCAAATGATTCCCAAATCCGTTGAGCTGAAGGATGTCATAGTGCGCCAAAAGATGGCGGCAGGACGGCTCAAAGGCGATACGCTTTCCTACAATTTAAAGGCATTTACAAACGGTAGCGAAGAAAAACTCAAAGATGTAATCAACAAGCTCCCCGGCATGGAAGTGACCGAGTCAGGCAAGATTAAGGCCAATGGAAAAGAAGTGGATCATTTGTTGATTAACGGCAAAGAATTTTTCGGTGACAACCAAAAAGCCGCAACGGATAATCTTGACGCAGACATGTTGGAGGGCATTGACTTGCTTAGCCATTATGAAAACTTCGACGCTATCAAAGACATTGAAGGGAGTGATAAGACCGCCGTCAATATTCGCTTAAAACAAGAGTACAAAGGCAAGCTGGTCGGTTCTGTAGATGCTTTCGGCGGGTATCGCAAGGCGTACCAACTCCACAGCAATTTGTTCTCGTTCTCTCCAAAATTTAACTTTACCGGCATTTTTGATGTCAATAACATAAATGCCCAGACTATCGGCTTGTTGGACTATCTGTCCCTGACCAAAAGCGTGAAGCGGGATATTCGTACAGAGCACCGGGTAGGTCTTTTGGGAGAAGAAGTGGATTTGCCGGATTTTCTTATTTCAGATGACCATGCAAAGAAAAAGAACGTCGCTTTCGGAGCCATAAACTTTGCGCTATACCCACGCGAGCGTTTGACAATAAGCGGATTCTCCACTTTAAACTACCTGAACATAAAGGAAAACAGGCTGTCGTATAAATACTTCGATCCCAGTTTGCCGTCACTGAGTTATAGGGAAGAAGTAGGCAGTAATGGCGGCTTTTTGTTTAACCAAACTTATTTGAACTGTGAGTATTTGCCCGGAAAAAACACCCTCTTGGATTATTCGTTCCGCTGGAATCCCAGCCGCAATAATGAAAAGCGGGAAAGTACAAGCACCTTGCTGGACTCGGTATCCAATAGCAGTGTGGTGGAGCGAAAGCGAAGCCGGGAGCAGGTACTGGGGCATCAGATTAGCATAATCAAAAGAATACGACGTCTGAATCTTTTGGGTCTTAGCGCCTATCACGAAATGTCCCGCACGGACAAGCGCTATTTCGTGAATTCAACCGATACCCTGTTTGACGCTCCTTTACACAGAATTAATCAATCTGATCAGCTCCTTTCAAACGACTATGGCGCTATCATCAAATGGACGAAAAAGATGCCTAATAACTTAATCCTTAAGTTTGCCGCCGGATACGATGCCAAAAGTGATCATTTTTTCCTAGGTAGCGACTATATCGAAGATTCACTTTCCGTTCGATATTTACTATTAAATCCCTATTCTTTCTTGTCATTGGCGCGTCGCAAAGGCCTCTTTCAATATAGTTTGAATCTCCGTGTGGATAAATACAAGTTTTTTTATCAAACGCGGACATCAAACGGCATGGTGTTTACTCCGTCTGCCCGGCTAAAACTATCTTTTAGTCAGTTGAATGAGTTGTCAATTTATTTTGACAGGACAATATCTCACCCTTCGCTTCTGAAACTCAACCCGGATCGGTATGTGTCGGATTACAAAAACTTTTCCGTGGGGCAGCAATCACTGTTCGATGTTCTGTCCGTTGCAAATATGGCCGGGCTCAACTATATACTGACGGATCTGTATGACGGTATTTTTATCATTGCCAATCTCTCCTACACCGCTTACACTAATCCCATTGGTGTGAATATACGGACCGCCCAAACTTATTCTGAGAAAACAAGTGTACGCATTGACCGGAAAGATAAATGGCTGGGCTTACTCAGTGCAGAATGGCGCGTAGCCAAGCTAATGTCCAAATTGAAGTTTCAGTTCAATTATTTCTTGCTGCGCCGGTCCGGATTGATCAATGCTCAACCTAATCAAATGTCGTCGCAGGGCATCAACTGGCATTTTGAAATTGTCTCCCTAGGAAAAGACCGCAAGTGGAACTATGATCTTGGCGTAAAGCATAAAATAAATTTGGTGGTCAACACTCTATATAATTCCACAGCTTCGTCCCATTCCTGGGAGCCGTATTTGATTCTTTCGACTAAAATAGGCAAATACCTTCGTCTTTATTTTGATAATCGGTTTCCGTATTATATTACAGATGCCGGTTCCAAGCGTCTTAATGAACTGGGAGTCAAAGCTGAATATAAAAAACCCAAATCCCCTTTTCGTTTTTGGTTCACAGCTCACGACATACTCAATCTGCACAATACGACTTTTGCCGAGCAAACGGCCGATGCGCTTCAATTTTCTGTGGACTATTACTCCCGCTTACCCGGCTACTTGGGCGTGGGCCTATCCTATAAATGGTGAACTAATTCAATTAAAAATGAAAAATATTTTTCGCTGTGCGTGCCGAAGCAGTTGCTGAGCCTGTCGAATCAGGCTTTACCCGCAGAGCTTTACGTATTAGTTGTGCGCGTAGTGAAGGGATGAGTTTACACAGCTTTCAGCTGTGTGTGGTGGCGCACCGCGCTCCTGTCTCACTCCGAACGCGGATA
>JALVEF010000158.1 GCA_027031185.1 Saprospiraceae bacterium | reverse complement strand
GTAACTGTTTGGGTGCTCCTGTTTTTAGGGATAAAATAGGCATTTTTGTTCCTGTTGAAGCAAAAATTTTCGATGCGTAGCAGCGCTACGTGAGAAAATTTTTGCAAAAACAGGGGCAAAAAGGCCATTTTAGCGCAAAAACAGCGGGTACCTAAACAGTTACAAAAAAAAGTTTACGGGGCGTGCGCCCCGTACGGTTTATTATTCGTCCAGCTTGTATTTGGACAAGTCCATGCCGAAAGTGAGTCCCTTCTCGGTGAGGAGGTCTTCGATTTCGACGAGTGATTTTTTACCGAAGTTGCGGAACTTGAGCAGCTTGTGGGTATCGTATTGGACCAGGTCTCCGAGCGTTTCGATTTTGGCCCCTTTGAGGCAATTGTAAGCACGGACGGACAAGTCCAAATCATCAAGCGGCGTTTTGAGCAGCTTGCGCATGTGCAAGATGTGCTCATCCACGACTTGCTCTTCCTTGGTGACTTCGTCCTCGAAGGTCATATTCTCATCCGTGATGAGCATGAGATGCTGTACCATAATGCGGGCGGCATCTTTGAGCGCTTTTTCGGGGTGGATAGTCCCGTCGGTTTTGATCTCTATGATGAGCTTCTCGAAGTCGGTGCGCTGGCCGACACGCGTACTTTCGACGCGATAGGCCACCTTCTTAATAGGCGTATAGGTAGCATCCACCGGAATCAGTCCGATGGGTGCGTTTTCGGGCAAATTCTCATCCGCAAGAACATAACCCCTGCCCTTGGTGATTGTCAGCTCAATCTCCAAGCTGACGGAGGGCTCCATCCGGCAAATAACCAAATCGGGATTAGTGACTTCAAAGGCGGATGTAAAATCAGCAATATCACCGGCAGTAAATACGTCCTTGCCGGAGATAGTCAGATAGACTTTCTCTTCGTCTTTTTGGTCTTCTTCGGGGAGGAGGGATTTGAGGCGCACTTGTTTGATGTTGAGGATGATATCCACAACATCTTCGACCACCCCTTTGATGGCAGAAAATTCGTGCTGTACGCCGCCAATACGAACAGCAGAGATGGCAAATCCCGGCAAAGATGAAAGGAGAATGCGGCGGAGCGAATTGCCAATGGTCTGCCCATAACCCGGTTCAAGGGGCTTGAACTCAAAAGATCCTTCAAAGTCATTGGCTTTTTGAAGAAGGATTTTTTCGGGTTTAGTGAACGGAATAATACCCATGGGTGGTGGAGTTTTCTGATGAAAAATAGGAGAAATTCAACCTACTTGGAGTACAGCTCAACGATCAGTTGCTCGTTGATGTTCTCCGGGATTTCATGTCGTTGAGGGTAGGCCAGAAAAACGCCTGTCATGGTATCCGGGTTCATTTCGAGCCAGGAATATTTCTTGGTGGCGGGTGCGTTTTGTTCGATAGACCGAACGATGACTTCTTTGCCCCTTGACTTGGCACGAACAGAAACGACATCCCCGGGGCGGAGCTGATATGAAGGTATATTGACCAGGGCGCCATTGACCATGATATTCTTGTGGGTCACGAGCTGACGGGCAGCCCGCCGCGTGGGGGCCATACCAAGGCGAAAGACCGTGTTGTCCAAGCGGGCTTCGAGGTACTGGAGCAGGATTTCGCCGGTGACACCTTGCTTGCGCGCGGCTTTTTTGAAAAGGTTGCGAAACTGACGCTCGAGCAGGCCATAAGTATATTTGGCCTTTTGTTTTTCCATGAGCTGAAGCCCGTAGTTGGACTTCTGCCGGCGCCGGCTCTGGCCGTGTTGGCCGGGGGGATATTTCTTTCTCTCAAAACTCTTGTCAAAGCCGAAAATAGGCTCACCGATGGCTCTTGCTTTTTTGGTGGTGGGTCCGGTATATCTGGCCATAGTTAAGTTGCTTTCAATTGTTAAGATTAGACGCGACGACGCTTGGGTGGGCGACAACCATTATGGGGAATGGGGGTAACATCCACGATACGGAAGATCTTGATGCCCAACTGATCAATGGCACGGATGGCCGCTTCGCGCCCGGATCCCGGCCCTTTTACGAACACTTCGGCCCGTCTCATGCCCGCGTTGTGGGCAATTTTTCCGCAATCATTGGCTGCCACTTGGGCGGCATACGGCGTGTTTTTCTTTGAACCGCGGAAACCCGCCTTACCTGCAGAAGACCAGCTGATGACCTTGCCGGCCTTGTCCGTGATCGTGATGATGATATTGTTAAAACTCGCCTGAATATATACCCGGCCTTCCGGCTCCACGCGCAGTTTCTTTTTGGACTGTTTTCTACCCTTTGCCATGTTGTGACGGTTAGTTATTTAGTGACTTTCTTCTTGCCCGCTACGGTCTTGCGCTTACCTTTCCGGGTACGTGCATTGGTCTTGGTCCGCTGCCCTCGTACCGGCAGTCCCTTGCGATGGCGCAAACCGCGATAGCTGACAATATCCATCAGACGCTTGATATTGGCCTGTACTTCGGAGCGCAACTCACCCTCAACGGTGTATTCGTTGCTGATAATTTTGGAGATGGCCAGGATCTGGTCATCGGCCCAGTCCTTGACCTTGATGTTGGGATCAATACCGGCCTTGTCCAAAATAGCTTTGGCCGACGAGCGGCCGATACCAAAGATATAAGTCAGACCGATGACACCGGCCTTGTTCTTCGGAAGATCAATACCTGCAATTCGTGCCATATCGCCTTAGCCTTGACGTTGTTTAAACCTTGGATTCTGCTTGTCAATCACATAAATGCGTCCCTTGCGACGCACGATTTTGCTCGTGCTAGAACGCTTCTTGACGGATGCTCTCACTTTCATTTCAAGTTCTGTTTTATTGTCAGGCAACTGTTGTCAAAGCACAAACCACCCCTCCGGCTTCGCGACAGGGGCCGGACCATACTACTTGTAGCGGTAGGTAATGCGCCCCCGCGTCAAGTCATAGGGCGAAATCTCTACCGCCACCTTATCTCCCGGCAATATGCGGATGTAGTGCATACGCATTTTGCCGGAAATGGTAGTCGTGATGAGATGGCCGTTCTCCAAACGCACGCGAAACATAGCGTTTGACAAGGCTTCCTCAACGACGCCATCTTGTTTAATTAGTTCCTGCTTTGCCATATTCCAAATTCGGAGCGCAAAGATAGGCTTTTTTTCCTAAACTTGCTTCAATTCTTTGTTGGTTTTTACTTTTTCTTCGATCACGGTATGATCCGACAAAATCTCGGCCTTTTCCTTGCGAACGACCACCGTATGCTCATAGTGCGCGGAGGGTTTGCTGTCTTTGGTGCGAATAGTCCAACCGTCATCGGCTTGTACAATGTGCTTGGTACCCAGGTTGATCATCGGCTCAATGGCAATGGTGAGATTCTCCTTCAATAAAACCCCCTTGCCGCGCCGTCCAAAATTGGGTACTTCCGGGTCCTCGTGCAGTGACTTACCAATACCGTGACCGACCAACTCGCGCACGACACCATAGCCATGCTCATACTCGGTATAGGACTGGATGGCATAGCCAATATCCCCGATGCGGTTGCCTTTGACTGCCTGGGCAATACCCCGGTATAGTGCCTCTTTGGTGACCCGGAGCAGATTCATAGTCTCTTCCGGGACGTCACCGAGTGCAAAGGTATAGGCCGCATCGCCGTTGTAGCCGTTGAGTACCACACCACAATCCACGGAGATAATGTCTCCTTCACGAAACGCACGCCCGGAGGGGATCCCATGTACGACTTGTTCGTTGATGGAGACGCAGAGCGTAGCAGGAAAGCCTCTGTACCCTTTAAAACCCGGCTCTCCTCCCTTGTCTCTAATAAACTGCTCTGCTTCTTTGTCAATATCCAGACCTGTCACCCCGGGTTTTATCAACGAAGCCACGTGTGCTAGGGTCTCGCACACCAGCAGACAACTCTGCCGAATCAGGGCGATTTCTTCTTCTGTTTTGTAGTAGATCATTGGATGCCGGCTCAATAGGCCTCTTACATACTGGCGCCGATACCCTGGATGCCTCCGCTACGGCCCTGGAGCTTGCCGGACTTGATCAGGCCGTCATACTTCTTCATCAGCAGGTAGCTCTCAATCTGCTGCAGCGTATCCAGTGCCACACCCACCAAGATCAGGAGCGAAGTGCCACCAAAGAAGTACGCAAAACTGCGCGACACCCCAAAAGTACTCGCAAAGGCCGGCATAATGGCAATGATACCCAGCATAATGGCACCCGGCAGGGTAATGCGGCTGACGATACGGTCAATAAACTCAGCAGTGGCGCTGCCCGGCTTTACACCCGGAATAAACGCATTCTGACGTTTCAGATAGTCGGCGTAATCTTTAGGATTGACGATCAAAGCCGTATAGACGTACGTAAAGATTACGATCAGAATGAAGTATATGACATTGTATGGGATGGATGTAAAATCCCCCAGCGCAATGACCAGGGCATTGGAAGAACCAGCCACCGTCCGTCCCAACATCGTGGGCAAAATCATCAAGGCCTGTGCGAAGATAATCGGCATGACGCCGGAAGCATTGAGTTTGACCGGGATAAAGTCCCGTACACCGGCCAGCGGCATGTTGGTGGAGGTACGCCCAACCATTTTTTTGGCATACTGTATGGGTATGCGCCGCACAGCCTGGGTGATCATGACGGCTGCTAAGACGACCAAGAACAAAAAGACCATCTCGAGGATCAACCCAATCAAGCCACTGCCACTGCCCCCGATCTTAGAGGTAAACTCGGCAACAAAGGCCTGGGGCAGGCGGGCGATGATACCGATGAGAATCAAAAGCGAGACGCCATTGCCGATGCCTCGCTCGGTAATACGCTCACCCAGCCACATGGCGAAAATGGTGCCTGTGGTCAGGATAACGATACCTGAAAACCAAAATGTACCTTGACCGACGTTGGGATCCACAGCCCCCTGCCGGGCAATCATAGTCAAGTAGGCCGTACCCTGAGCCAATGTAATAAAGACGGTGAGCAGCCGGGTGATCTGATTTATCTTTTTCCGACCGGATTCGCCTTCCTTGGTCTGAAGGCGCTGGAAGTATGGCACGGCAAAGCCCAGCACCTGGACAATAATGGAGGCGGTGATATAGGGCATAATGCCAAGCGCAAAGATGGAAGCCGCCTGGAAAGCCCCGCCGGTAAATATGTTGATGATCTGCAGTAGGTCTCCAGGGTTGTCGGGGTTACCGGCAGAGATTTTGGAGGGGACCACACCGGGCAGGACGACAAAGGCACCTACACGATAAACAAATACCAAGCCCAAAGTCAAAAGAATCCGCTTGCGGAGTTCTTCGATTTCCCAGATATTTTTGAGCGTTTTTATCAGTCGTTTCATTCGTTCCATTTAGCGGATTTCGGCGGCAAGAGCGGCTCGCAGAAATCGTTGACTGTATTGAATGCTTCGTCTTCTCGTCCCGGCGTTTCGACAGGTGCGGTATGGATTATTTGACAATGGAGACCTCTCCACCCATCTGACGGATAGCCTCCACAGCCTTTGCAGAAGCAGCATGCGCCTCGACCGAAATGGCTTTATTGAGCTCACCGTATGCGAGTACTTTCACCAGCTCTTTCTTTTTCAGGATACCCTTTTCGACGAGCGTAGCCACGGTAATAGTCTCCAAGCCGTATTTATCAGCAATGGCTTGAATTCTGGACAAGTTTAACGGCACATACTCCGTGCGGTTGCGCGGCTTGAATCCCCGCTTGGGGAGTCTTTGCTGTAAGGGCAATTGTCCACCCTCAAAACCACGCTTGCGACTATACCCAGATCGGGACTTTTGTCCTTTGTGGCCACGCTTGGATGTACCACCCTTGCCACTACCCTGTCCTCTTCCTACGCGTTTGCCGCGATGGACAGCTCCTTTTGCCGGTTTTATTTCGTGTAACTTCATCTGCTGTGCACTATTAGAACGTTAATACTTACTGTTGTTCTTCCACGCTGACCAAATGAGCCACTTTGGCAATCATCCCCTTAATCTGGGGTGTCAGGTTGTGTTCGACAGTGTGTCCGATACGACGCAGGCCCAGTGCTCTGAGTGTATCTTTCTGCTTTTTGCTGCGGTCAATGGCACTTTTTATCTGAGTGACGCGTACTTTCCCCATGGCGATTCGATTTAACCGTTAAAGACTTTGCTCACCGGGATGTTTCTGGTTTTGGCGACCATTTTCGGATCGCGCATTTTGAGCAGGGCATCAATAGTGGCTTTTACTACATTGTGCGGGTTGGATGAGCCAATGGACTTGGCCAGGACATTGTGCACACCGGCCAACTCGAGCACGGCCCGCATAGCCCCCCCGGCGATCACACCGGTACCATCAGATGCGGGCTTGATAAAGACTCTGGCCGCGCTGTACTTACCATGCTGCTCATGAGGAATGCGCCCGTTGTACACCGGCACTTTGACCAGATTCCGTTTGGCATCTTCGGTGGCCTTTGCAATTGCATCAGAAACCTGGCGAGCCTTACCCAAACCGTGCCCGACGGTGCCGTCGCGATCTCCCACTACGACAATGGCTGCAAAGCTGAAAGTCCGGCCCCCTTTGGTCACTTTGGCGACCCGGTTGACAGTCACCAAACGATCTTCGAGACTGGACTCCTGAGCACCTACCTTGGCCTGTGGCTGACGGCCTCGTGTATTTCGTTTTCTCTCCATTGCAAATTAGAATTTAATTCCTTTTTCGCGTGCCCCATCGGCCAAAGCCTTGACACGGCCGTGATAAAGATAGCCCCCGCGATCAAAGACCACTTCATGAATGGATTTGGCCAAAGCTCTTTCGGCGATCAGCTCCCCGACCTTTTTGGCCATATCTTTTTTAGGCAGTTTCTCCTTTAGCTCGCGCGAAGATGCAGAAGCAAGCGTATATCCCCGCAGGTCATCAATGAGCTGGCAGTAGATATGATTATTGCTCCGGAAGACATTGAGACGGGGCCGCTGAGCGGTACCACGCACCTTCTTTCGGATGCGGTAATGAATGCGTTTTCTTCTGGTGAGTCGTTGTGCCATGGTTCTTGACGGTTATTTAGCAGCTTTTTTACCTGCTTTACGGCGCAGGATTTCACCTTTGTATCTGATCCCTTTGCCTTTGTAAGGTTCGGGCTTACGGAAACCTCTGATTTTGGCAGCGACCTGCCCTAGGAGTTGTTTATCAATGCTCTCCAACTTAATGGTGGTTACGCTGGATTGTCCTTTTTTTTCTGATGTGGTCGAGACCTTGATTTCGTCAGGAACATAAAACATGATAGGGTGCGAATAACCCACTTGTATTTCGAGCAGATTGCCTTTGTTGGAAGCGCGATAACCGACACCTACCAGCTCCAGTTCTTTGACAAAACCTTCTGACACACCCACGACCATATTGTTGATAAGCGAGCGATAAAGCCCGTGCATGGCTTTGTGACGTTTTTGGTCTGTGGGCCTTTTTACTACCAGAACGCCGTCGTTGATTTCAATAGACAGGTCAGGGTCCACGGCCTGCGTCAGGCTTCCTTTGGGTCCTTTGACCGTGACGACATTGGCAGTATCCACAGTGATTTCTACCTTGTCAGGGATGGTGATGGGTGCTTTTCCTATTCTGGACATGGCTTCAGACGTCTTCAGTATTAGTAAATGGTACAAATGACTTCGCCCCCCAGGTTTTGTTTTCGGGCATCCTTGTCGGTCATCACTCCCTTGGATGTAGAGACGACAGCGATGCCCAAGCCATTGATCACACGCGGCAGGTCTTTCACGCCGCTGTATTTGCGCAAACCCGGCTTGGAGATGCGCTTCAGCGATCGGATGGCCGGTTCTTTTGTGACCGGATCGTATTTGAGGGCTATTTTGATGATTCCCTGCTTGTTGTCATCTTCAAATTTGTATTTGAGGATGTATCCTTGGTCGTAGAGAATCTTCGTAATGCTCTTTTTCATTTTCGAGGCAGGGATCTCCACCACTTTATGCCCCGCCGCTTGCGCATTGCGGATACGGGTCAAAAAATCTGCTATCGGGTCGGTCACGAACATAATGGATGATTTGAGAGTTACCAACTGGCTTTTGTGATCCCCGGTATTTTGCCGGCGACAGCCATTTCGCGAAAAGTCACGCGGCTGATACCGAATTTGCGCATGTACCCCTTCGGGCGGCCTGTCAGACGACAGCGATTGTGCAATCGCACGGGAGATGCGTTTTTCGGAAGTTTATCGAGCGCTTCGTAGTCGCCCGCTTCTTTGAGTTTTTTGCGCAGCTCCGCATACTTAGCCACCATTCTTTGGCGCTTTTTTTCGCGTGCTATGAGTGATTTCTTCGACATAAATCGCTTATTTGTTTTGGTTTTTAAACGGCATCCCAAAGGCCTTGAGCAATGCCAGGGATTCGGCATCCGTCTTAGCGGTCGTCACAAAGGAGATATCCATCCCGGCAATGCGATTGACCTTGTCCAGATTAATTTCCGGAAAGATGATCTGCTCTTTGATACCCATGGAATAATTGCCACGACCATCAAAACCTTTGTCATTGATACCGCGAAAGTCGCGTACCCGGGGCAAGGCAATGATGATTAGACGCTCCAAAAACTCGTACATCCGGTTTTTGCGCAGGGTCACTTTGGCGGCGATAGGCATTCCTTCCCGCAGTTTGAAGTTGGATACTGAGCGCTTGGCCTTTACAATGACGGGACGCTGGCCCGTGATGAGGGCGAGCTCATCGGCGGCGTTGTCAATGAGCTTTTTGTCGGAGACGGCATCGCCGATGGTCTGGTTAATGGTAATTTTTACCAGACGGGGTACCTGCATGGCAGACTTGTAGTTGAACTGTTTCATCAACTCCGGGACGATCGTCTCGTGATAATATTTCTTCAATGTGGGCGTGTAGTTGTCCATCTTATCCAATGATTTCACCGGTTTTTTTTGCATAACGCACCAGCTTGCCATCCACTACTTTGCGGCCGATACGCGTAGGCGTGCCGGTACTGTCCACGACCATCAATTTGGATACGTGGAGTGGCGCAGGCTCCTGAAACCGTCCTCCATCCGTCGTTTGGGTGGGTTTGCGATGTTTGGTGACGATATTGCAGCCTTCGACGATGGCAGTCCCTTTGCGGGGGAAAACGCGAAGGACTTTGCCGGTCTTGCCCTTATCATTGCCGGAGATGACCATGACGGTATCTCCTTTTTTGATATGGAGCTTGGGCGCAAACCGCTTTCCTGTTTTATATTCTTTCCTTTTGATGGCCATGGCGCAAAGATTTAGAGCACTTCGGGTGCGAGTGAAACGATCTTCATAAAGTCTTTGGCACGAAGCTCACGTGCAACCGGGCCAAAGATACGCGTACCGCGCGGCTCTTCGGCAGCATTGAGCAGCACGACGGCATTGTCATCGAAGCGGATATACGAGCCGTCTTCGCGCCGGATGGGTTTTTTGGTGCGGACGACGACCGCTTTGGTGACCATGCCCTTTTTGACGTTGCCGCTGGGGAATGCCGATTTGACAGTGACGACAATAACATCCCCGATGGATGCATAGCGCTGTCTGGAATGGCCGAGCACCCTGATACAGAGTACTTCTTTGGCACCACTATTGTCTGCGACCTTCAATCTGGACTCTTGCTGAATCATTTCTCCTGTGTATTAAGTCGTTACTTGGCTTTTTCAATGATCCGTACCAGGCGCCAGCGTTTGCGCTTGCTCAGCGGTCTGGTCTCCATAATACTGACGACATCACCGACGTGACACTCATTGTTTTCATCATGAGCGGCAAATTTCTTGGTTCGCTTCACATACTTTCCGTAAATGGGATGCTTGATGCGCTTTTCGACGACGACAGTGATGGTCTTATCCATCTTGGTGGACGAAACCACACCTACACGCGTCTTTCTCATGTTTCGTTTCATGGTAATCTCCATTTCGGTCAATTAGCGACGTTTCCTTCTACGCCGGATGATTTTAGTTCTTTTGGCCTTTTGTTCTTCGGTCATCGCGTCCAGCTCCAGTTTTCTGATCAAGGTCTTGACGCGGGCGATATCGCGGCGCTGCTCACGCAAGCTGAGCGGATTTTGGGTGCCGATGGTAGCGTGGTCAAAACGAGCATCCTCATATTCCTGCTCCATTTCAGCGAGGAGCTGTTTTAATTCTTCGGGCGTTTTATCGAGAAATTTCTCCATTTTCTTTGATGGCATGGCGCGACATTTTAGGATCTCAAATCAATACGCTTGACGGTTTTGGTCAAAACCGGCAACTTTTGGGCAGCGAGCCTAAAAGCCTCCTTGGCCAGCTCAAAATCCACACCGTCAATTTCAAACAAGATTCTGCCGGGTCGCACGACGGCCACATAATGGTCCACGGCCCCCTTACCTTTACCCATACGCACCTCGAGCGGCTTAGCAGTGACAGGCTTGTCGGGGAAGATGCGGATCCAGACTTTACCTTCCCGTTTCAGATAGCGCGTCATGGCGACACGAGCCGCTTCGATCTGACGACTGGTCAGGCGGCCCGCCTGTATAGTCTTGAGCCCATAGCTCCCAAAGTCCACGCGACTACCCCGGTAGGCCAGGCCCCGGTTGCGCCCTTTCTGCTGCTTGCGATACTTGGTTCGTTTCGGCTGTAGCATTTCTTATTTTTTTGGTGCAGCCCCAAAAGGGCTGCAAAGGTACGGTTTTTTGTGTACAGTTACCAACTTCCTTAGCGCCGATCTCCTCTCCGGCCCCCACGCCGCCCCTGGTGGCGTCCGCCGCGGCGGCCGCCACGTACATCACGGGTACTGGTCGGCATCAAATCGCGCTTGGTGAGTACTTCGCCCTTGAAGATCCAAACTTTGACACCCAGGATGCCATAGGTGGTATGCGCTTCGACCAGCGCATAATCAATATCCGCTCTAAACGTATGCAGCGGGATGCGCCCTTCTTTATACTCTTCGGAGCGGGCAATTTCGGCGCCATTGAGCCGTCCGGAAATCCGTACCTTTATCCCCTGAGCACCAGCCCGCATAGTAGACTGGATGGCCCCTTTAATGGCGCGGCGATAACTCATGCGAGCTTCGAGTTGGCGGGCGATGGTTTCACCCACGATATAAGCATCCAACTCCGGACGATGAATTTCATGAATATTAATTTGCACGTCCTTACCGGTCAGGCGCTTGAGCTCTTGTTTGAGACGCTCCACTTCTTTTCCTTCTCTCCCGATAATGATACCGGGCCTGGAAGTGTGGATGGTTACGGTGACCCGTTGGAGGGTACGCTCAATGATAATGCGGGAGATACCGCCGCGGTTTACCCGTGCACGCAGGTATCGGCGAATAACCTCATCCTGGACGACATTGTCAGCAAAGTTTTTATTGCTGTACCAGTTGGACTCCCAGCCGCGGATGATCCCCAAACGATTGCCTATCGGATTTGTCTTTTGACCCATTATGCTTGATTTATTCTTCGGTTACCGGTTCTACTCCCACTGTATCAATGCCCTCGATGGGGATGGTATTATCCACGATGATCGTCACATGGCAAGAATGCTTGCGAATGCGGTGGGCCCTTCCCTGCGGGGCGGGCTGGATGCGCTTGAGCATACGCCCAGCATCCACAAAAATGGTTTTGACGATCAAGTCATACTCATCTGCATCATAATCACTATCCAAATGATACTCCCAATTGGCGACGGCGGAAAGCAATAGCTTTTCGAGCCACCGTCCGGCTTCATTTTTGGTGAATCGCAGGATAGCCAATGCCTCATCTACGGGTTTATTGCGGATCAAGTCAGCAATCAGCCGCATTTTGCGTGCGGACATCGGGCAGCTTCTAAGTTTTGCTATTGCTTCCATAACGACAGCGTATTTGCAGTTGTCAATTATTTTTTACGGTGGCCGGCGTGGCCTTTGTAGGTTCGGGTCTGGGCAAATTCACCCAGCTTGTGTCCGACCATACTTTCGGTAATAAAAACCGGGACGTGGATTTTGCCATTGTGTACGCCGATGGTCTCGCCCACCATCTCAGGAATGATCATGGAGGCACGCGACCAGGTTTTGATAAGTTGCTTTTTGTTGGACTCTTTGGCTTTGAGTACTTTTTTGAGCAACTTGTGGTGTACGTAAGGTCCTTTTTTCAGTGAACGCGGCATACCGTATTATTTTTTGCGTTTTGAAATAATGAGCTTAGAAGAGTGCTTGTTGCGGTTGCGCGTTTTTTGTCCTTTGGCTTTGATGCCACTGCGCGACCTGGGGTGTCCCCCCGAAGCTCTACCTTCACCACCGCCCATGGGGTGATCCACGGGATTCATAGCCACACCACGGACGCGAGGCCGTCTGCCGCGCCAGCGGTTGGCACCAGCCTTGCCAATAGAAATCAAGCTATGGTCCGGATTGCTGACCTTTCCGATAGTAGCGCGGCAGTTGATGAGGACTCTCCTCATCTCCCCGGAGGGAAGCTTGATGATGGCGTATTTGCTCTCCTTCCCCGTGAGGATAGCGTGCCCGCCGGCGCTGCGAACAAGCGCACCTCCCTGACCGGGATGCATCTCAATGTTGTGGATCTCAGCCCCGAGCGGGATATCTTTCAGCGGGAGGCAATTTCCTGTTTCGGGCGGTGCGCCCGGACCGGACAAGATCTGATCACCGACCTTGATGCCCCTGGGTGCCAGAATGTAGCGTTTTTCGCCATCGGCATAAAAGACCAGGGCGATGAAAGCGGAGCGGTTGGGATCGTATTCGATAGTCTTGACGGTAGCCGGGATGCCGTCCTTGTCTCTTTTGAAGTCAATAATCCGATAACGGCGCTTGTGTCCACCACCGCGATGTCGGACGGTCATGCGTCCCTGCTTATTGCGGCCACCGGTCTTGGTCAGCTTGGCGAGCAGGCTTTTTTCCGGTTTGTCAGTGGTCACCTCATCAAAGGCATTGGTGACACGAGTGCGCAAACCCGGAGTTATCGGTCTATATTTTTTAATTCCCATGGTTGCGATTCATTTAGGCTTCTCCGTAAATGTCAATTTCTTCTCCTTCGGCTACCTTGACGATGGCCTTTTTATATGGAGACGTCCGGCTTTTTACATAGCCTGACCGTGTAGCTTTCAGTGATGTTTTGCCGGGTACGATCATCGTACGCACGCTTTCGACGGTCACACCGTACTTGCGCTCCACCTCTTTTTTAATTTCGATCTTGTTGACCTTTTTATTGACGATAAAGGTGTAGGCGTTTTCCTTTTCGCGGAGTTGTTCGGATTTCTCCGATATCACGGGTTTTATGAGAATGCGCTTAATCATGACGCTCCGGTTTAGTTTTTGGCGTACTTGGTGCCCAGTTCATTAATGATGGCCACAGCCCCTTCCTGCAACAGCAACACATCGCCCTTGAGGATTTGATAGGTGTTGATATCCTTGGCTAGGATAACTTCAACACCGGGGAGATTCGCGGCGGACTTAAAGACGACGGGATCAAATTCTTTGACCACGAGCAAAGCGCGTTTTCTGTCGCCTTTCAAAGCATTGATGATGCGCTTCATTTCTTTGGTGCTGGGCTTGTCCATAGAGAAGTCCTCAACGACGGTGATGGCACCGTCTGCCCACTTAACAGACAAGGCGGAGTTACGTGCCAGTGCTTTGACTTTTTTATTCAGTTTGAAGCTATAGTCCCGGGGTTTGGGGCCGAATATGCGTCCTCCACCACGCAACAGCGGGCTCTTGATATCCCCGCGACGCGCGCTGCCTGTACCTTTTTGCCGGAAAAGCTTGCGGGTGGATCCTGCGATCTCACTGCGCTCTTTGGCCTTGTGCGTTCCTTGGCGGCGATTGGCCAAGAACTGCTTGACCGCAAGATAGATGCAGTGCTCATTGGGTTCAATGCCAAAAACACGATCATCCAGCTCAGCTTGGCGGCCGCTGGCAGTTCCTTGTATGTTGACAACGTCAGTTTTCATTATGGATCGTTTTTACGGGTTTCGGCATTATTTTTCAATAATCACATAAGCGCCCTTGTGCCCGGGGACAGCGCCTTTGATCAGCAGCAGGTTTTTTTCGGGCAATACCTTCAAAACCGTCAGGTTCTGCATTTTGACGCGTCGGTTGCCCATTTGTCCGGCCATTTTGAGACCTTTGATGACTTTGGATGGCGTGGAAGCCGCACCAATAGAACCGGGCGCCCGATTGCGGTTGTGCTGACCGTGGGTTTGGTCGCCGACGCCGCCAAAGCCGTGCCGGCGAACAACTCCCTGGAAGCCTTTTCCTTTGGATGTACCGATAACATTGACGATATCTCCGTCTGAAAAGACATCAGCCACAGTGACCCGCTCACCCACTTTCTTGTCAATTTCGCAATCTCGAAACTCGACAAGTTTTTTCTTGGGTGTAACATTAGCCTTGGCGAAATGGCCTTTTAGTGCTTTGGTTGTATTTTTTTCTTTGGCATCTTCAAAGCCCATCTGGACAGCGGAATAGCCGTCGGTCTCAGGGCGTTTGATCTGTGTCACGGCACATGGGCCCGCCTGGATCACGGTACAGGCGACATTGCGGCCCTGGTCGTCATAGACGCTAGTCATGCCAATCTTCTTTCCTATCAAACCGTCCACGGTTCAAGATTTTTATGTTAACTAATCAGGCGCTTTTATGCGCTTCGGCAAAAAACAAGAGCGCCCAAGAAGCTATTTAAATGAACAATTACGTCGGTAGTACAAGTCTCGCTGGTGCTGTTGAATATCCCATATACCGCCGGGCGGCGGTATATGATCAGAACAACTTCACCTGGATATCTACACCACTCGGCAATTCCAACTTGGACAATGCATCCACTGTCTTTGGTGTTGGTGTGTAGATTTCAATAAGCCGCTTGTGCGTACGGAGTTGGAACTGCTCACGAGACTTTTTATTCACGTGTGGTGAACGAAGGACAGTAAAAATCTCTTTCTTGGTGGGCAGCGGAATCGGTCCGACGACAAGCGCGCCGCTATTGCGCACCGTTTTGACAATCTTCTGCGTGGACTTGTCCACGAGATTGTGGTCATAGGAGCGCAATTTGATTCTGATTTTCTGATTCATAACCCTGTTTCAGAATTTGTTTGAAACAATATCAGCTGACGAGGCCTGTAGCCTCTTCAATGACTTTTTTGGCAATATTAGCCGGTGCCGGTGCATAGTGCAAAAACTCCATAGTGGATGAGGCACGGCCTGCGGTGATGGTTCGCAGATTGGTGACATATCCAAACATTTCCGACAATGGCACTTCGGCTTGGATAGCAACGACCCCCCCGGGACGGGGATCCTGTCCCTTAGGTATGCCGCGGCGTCTATTGAGGTCACCGATGACCGGGCCGATGTATTCTTCGGGCGTGACCACTTCGAGCTTCATGATAGGCTCAAGCAATTGAGGCTTGGCCTTGGGGGCAGCAGCTTTGAAGCCCTCTTTGGCACACAATTCAAAGGCGATGGGCTTGGAGTCCACGGGGTGGGTTTTACCATCATACACGCGTACTTTCATGCTGTCCATGGAGTACCCGGCCAAGACGCCGTTTTCCATCATAGCGGTAAACCCCTTGATCACAGAGGGGATCAATTCTTTGGGGATAGCACCACCGACAATATCGTTGACAAATTGCAACTTAACTTTGCCGGATTTGAAGTCTTCCGACTCGAGAAACTCTTCGTCAGCCGGACCGATCTCAAAGCTCATTTCAGCAAAAAGACCGGATCCACCGGTTTGTTTTTTCAAACGCTCAGTGTGATCAACGGTCTGTGTCAGGGCCTCTTTGTAGTTAACCTGCGGTGCACCTTGGTTGCATTCGACCTTAAACTCTCGCTTGAGGCGATCCACAATGATCTCAAGATGCAACTCACCCATTCCGCTGATCACGGTTTGGTTGGTTTCTTCGTTGTAACGAACCTTAAACGTGGGATCTTCTTCGGCCAGCTTGGCCAAGCCGGTCCCAAGCTTATCAATGTCTTTTTGGGACTTGGGCTCAATAGCGATGGAGACCACAGGTTCGGGGAAAGTCATGCTCTCCAACACGATGGGCTTGTTCAGATCACTGAGTGTATCACCGGTACGGATATCCTTGAAACCCACAACGGCGGCGATGCCCCCTGCTTCAATTTTTTCAATTGAATTTTGCTTGTTGGCGTGCATTTGAAAGATACGGGAGATACGCTCTTTTTTACCGGAGCGTGTGTTGAGGACATAAGAACCCGCATCCAATTTGCCGGAATAAACCCGGATATAAGCGAGACGGCCGACATAAGGATCCGTGGCAATCTTGAAAGCCAAGGCAGCAAACGGCTCGTCCACAGAGGGCTTGCGCACTTCGGTTTCACCGGTTTTGGGGTTGGTACCTTCGATAGCTTCAATATCAAGCGGAGAAGGCAAATACATACAAACGGCATCCAGCATGGCCTGAACACCTTTGTTTTTGAACGCAGAACCGCACATCATCGGGATGATCTTCATATCAATGACAGCGGCTCGAATGGCATCGCGAAGCTCTTCAATGGTAATCGAATCGGGATCGTCAAAGAATTTTTCCAGGATTTCGTCATTGTACTCGGCGACGGCTTCGACGAGTTTGCCACGATATTCTTCGACGGTATCTTTTAGATCTTCCGGAATTGGGATTTCTTTGTAGGTCATCCCCTTGGTTTCCTCATCCCATACGATGGCTTTCATGGTGAGCAAGTCCACGACACCTTTGAAGTCGTCTTCGGCCCCGATGGGTACTTGCAGCGGCACGGGATTGGCGCCCAATTTTTCTTTAACATCATTGACAACGTTAAAGAAATCGGCTCCGGAGCGGTCCATTTTGTTGACAAATCCCAGGCGAGGAACTTTATACCTGTCGGCCTGGCGCCAGACGGTTTCGGATTGGGGCTCTACACCGGAGACGGCACAAAAGAGGGCTACCACGCCGTCCAGGACACGGAGTGACCGCTCCACTTCGACCGTAAAATCCACGTGGCCGGGTGTGTCAATAATGTTGATAGTGTATTCATGACCATCCCAGTTCCAGGATGTTTTAGTAGCAGCGGATGTGATGGTAATACCGCGCTCCTGCTCCTGCTCCATGAAATCCATGGTAGCGGCGCCATCGTGGACTTCGCCGATTTTGTGGTTGATACCGGTATAATAGAGGATACGCTCGGTAGTGGTAGTCTTACCGGCATCTACGTGGGCCGCAATCCCAATATTACGAAGGTACTTCAGGTCTGCCATGTTGGTTCTTAAACTTTAAAGTGGGCAAAAGCTCTGTTGGATTCAGCCATTTTATGGACGTCTTCACGGCGTTTGACAGCAGCGCCTTCACCTTTGCTGGCGGCCAGGATTTCATTGGCCAGTTTTTCGGACATGCTCCGGCCGCCGCGCTTGCGCGCAAAAGTGATGAGCCACTTCATGCCAACGGTGATTTTGCGCTTGGCCGGCAACTCCACCGGGATTTGGAAAGTCGCCCCCCCGATGCGGCGGCTACGCACTTCGACCTGGGGCATGACGTTGTTGAGTGCTTTGCGCCAAACTTCCAACTCGCTTGCGTCTTTGTCGATTTTCTCTTTGATGATATCCATAGCCCCGTAAAAGATGCGGAAAGCCAGGCTCTTTTTACCCTCCAACATCAGATTGTTGACAAAGCGCGTAACCATCGGATCATTGTAGCGCGGATCCGGAGCCAGATATCGTACCTTGGGTTTTCTCTTTCTCATCGTTCCTAATTATTTGGGGCGCTTGGTACCGTATTTGGAGCGGCTTTGTTTTCTGCCTTCGACGCCCGCAGTATCCAATGCACCGCGAACGATGGTATAGCGCACGCCTGGCAAGTCCTTTACCCGTCCACCCCGCACCAGCACGATGGAGTGCTCTTGCAAGTTGTGCCCTTCGCCGGGGATATAAGCGATGACCTCAATTCCGTTGGTCAACTTCACCTTAGCCACTTTGCGCAGGGCGGAGTTCGGCTTTTTAGGCGTGGTGGTATATACCCTGGTACACACGCCCCGCTTTTGGGGGCAGCCATCCAACGCCCGCGACTTACTCGGCATGACGATGCGCTTGCGGCTTTTACGAACGAGTTGGTTAATTGTTGGCATACGCACATTGTTATAAGCGGTACCTACTCAGGCGCCCCCGTTTTTAAGCGGCAAAAATAGGCTGGTGAGCGGGTACATTACACGGAACATCCCTGCCCCGCAAAAAGCGAACGCAAAGGTACGAGTTTTTTGCCAAAAAAGTATAGTGGGGGCGAAAAAAATATTAGAGTTTGCGCCGTTCCGGCGCTGGGTGCAGACCATCAATACACCCGAGCAATGCGTACACGCAAAACAAGAAGCTATTATTGAGCTTTCGTGAAAAGGCCTTTTTTTCTATATACAATTGATTATCAGTGCATTTGGCGGGTTAGATCGGGCCGGATCCCCGTAGAAATGTAGAGGAAAATGGCACTTTGCGGGGAAAGTTTGTACTTAGGGGCAGCAGAGTCTTGCGCAGAATGGTAGTGCCTTGGCCTTTCTCTAACGGGTGGCTTCGAGAGCCTCTGCCACCTGACTCGGGTGCCTCTGCCGCCCCTCCCGGGGCATTGCATGCGCGCTTGAATTTTGGTAACTGTTTAGGTACCCGCTGCTTTTGCGCTAAAAACAGGAGCACCTAAATAGTTACGAATTTTGGAGATTACAGGCGGACACTACCTCCCGCCCCACCCATCCCCGCCCTTAAGGCGGGGAAAACTTGATATCAAAACGTGTACAACGGCGGTACCTCATCTGCCGGGCATGGCACGCTACCGGCTATGAAGCGGAGGAATATTGGCGGAAAAAAAACGGGAGTTGGAAAGGTCTTTCCAACTCCCGCCCGGCGTGCCCAGGGCACCGCACATATCAATAGGACCAAAGGTCTTGTTCAAAGTTGAAGATGGCGTTCTTGATTTTCTCGCCTTCCAACAAGGCATCCACCCCATTGGTGATGTAGTCGGCAATGCGGCGATCGCGCACGTTGGACTCTTTGATGATGTAGCTGGAGAAGAATCGCATTTCAAACAAGTCTTCCCAGGAAATGGGGCTGGCTTCGTTGCCGGAGAAATTGGCGACACGGAACTTGGCAAACCACTGGCGAGAATCCGGATAGTAAATCCAGAACAGGGGCTGCTCGCGAAGGAAGTTACCGTTTTCATCGAGCTTGTCAATAATCGGGGCAATCCCCAGGATGCGGACTTTCATGGTCGAGGACTCGGAATCAAAGAACCAGATCTCCTTGATCCGGTAGCGCTTGACGTCTTCCGGATTGGTTTCATTCTGGACAATGACCATTTTCTCTTCATAGGTATCCGGATCTACGGTAAAGGTGGTATCCGTACTGAAAAGCATGGATTCTACATCGGAGTTGGAAATGGGATAAGAGAACTTGTCGTCTTCGACACTAAAAGCGGTGAGTGCACCGTCCTTGAGGCCTTTGACAATAATCTCAAATAGGGACTCTCCTGGATAGGCGAAAGGCAAGTTCATCTTTTCCCGGACATCCACAACGCGCCAGATTTTTTTGGACCACAGGATATCCCCCTCGCGTACGGGCTCGTAGGGGAGGATGCGCTTTTCGCTGAGCAGTTTGCGGTCAACGACATCGTCCAGCGGCTTGTCAGGATAGTCCAAGTCAGATGTTTCGGTTTTGACGGCTTCGGGCTCCTGGGCCAAAGCCATAGTGGCACCGAAAGCAATCAAAAGAAAAGGCAAAATCAATTTTAGCATCTTCATTTTCTCAAGTTATATGATGTCCGGGACTGCTACCCAAACGAGTTTTGACGTTACTTTATTTTGAAGACCATGGTTCCGATTTTGCGTCCGGCAGCATCACCCGGGCAGCGGGCCTTGATATTTTCAAAGTAGTATGTGTCGCCGGGTTTGGCCTGATTGACCAGACGCTTGGCCTTGGCATTGAAGCGCTCACCGGAATTGATCACGGTGACGGGGTCAGAACGTTTCTTTTGGTACGTGAACTCAAAGCCCTGGATTTTGCAGCGAGCGTCGAAGTCAAAGTTAATGAGCTCGGCGCGGATACCAGGCTGAGCGCGCATGGTACCACTGCCGATGCGGCCACCGCGTGCAGTAGGACCGGTACCCATCATAGGTACGGGGTCGGGGATCCGCTTGACGCGGAACTTCTTCTTGGCAGTCTGACCGCCACCGGAGACCATGATATAGGCTTCTTTCATCGGCTTAGTGGGCTTGACGATATACTGGGATCCTTTGACGTGGCGCAGGTTGAGTCCGGGCGCCGATACTTTGAGCTGGCTGGTGGGGATACCCTGAGCCGACACGGTGATGGGGTTGTCCACGCCGACGTAAAAGACATTCATCTTGTCGGCGGCAACAGCGATGGACTTCTGGCCCACTTCGTACTCAAATTCACCGGTATAGGTTTCGGCTTTTTTGGTAAGCGGGTTGACGAGTGTGATGACTACCTTGTGTTTTTTGGTGCCGATGGAGCCGGCGGTTTCGGTAAAATGCGCTTTGCCGGCTTTGACGGGCAGGCTGCGGCCGTCCACCTTGATGGTCATGTTTTTGACTTGTGAGGAGTAGGCGCTCAGATAGATGTCGGCATCATACTTTTGGCCTTCGAGCAGGTAGCCCTTTTTGGCGCTGACGACCACGTCGTACTTGTCCATGATGATGACATCGCCTTTAACCTTTTTCAAAAGGTAGTTGAGGATGGCGGTCGCGGAAGCCTTGGCATCTACCTGATATTTGGAGAGCATGGGCAAAACAGCAGCGACGGGCATCTGGTAGAAGTTGTAATCGGCCCAATTCTTTTTCTCGGTTTTTTCCGGAATAGGCTCGGTTTTGAGCGGGATGGAATGTGCCAGGACTTCCTTATCTTCTTCTGGCAAGAGGGCGAGGAGCTTTTCCCTGGTGTTATCAATCATTCTCTTAAGCTCCATCCCTTTGGAATTGGGATTGGGCGACTCCCCAACCAGAATACGCGTGGGGACGTCCTGGTTTTTGTAACCCTTGGGCGTATTGGTAATAGTATCCATGCCACCGGAAACTTCTATTAAAGTGTCGCGAAGTGCATCCACATAACTGACAAAGTCCCCAACTATAGAGAGTACCTGCTGTGCTTTGGCTTGATACTGCTGGTTTTCAGGCGTTTTGTAAGTATCCGCCTGTTTATTGATGGCCTTCATGATATCACCGTTGGATGATTCGACGATGCGGCCAGAGTTGACGTTTCCCTTATCGAGTTTAAAGAAAGCATTGAAGATCTCGGCTGATGCGCTGAGTGCGAGCATGGCGGTGAGCACCAGGTACATCAGGTTGATCATCAATTGCCGCGGTTCCTTTGGTATTGACATGTGTTACTCGTTTAGAATTTGAGAGGAAAAAATCTCACCACAGGCAGTAATTAGACAGCCTGACGGTTGGGATTCATGGCAGCGAGCATATTGCCATACACATGGTTCAAGGCACCAAGGTTGCGGTTTAGGGCGCTCATCTGTTCTTTGTACTGTTTGGCATCTTCGGCAGAGTCCACGAGATTGGCCATGGCTTCATTGAGCTTACCGTAGAAGTTGCTCATGGCCTTGATCTGCTCAGAAGTGCCGGAGAAGTCCACTTCCTGGAGCGCTTTGAGAGAGGAAAGGCTCTTGGACATAATCTGCAATTCGCTGAGCATGCCGCTAAGTTTTTCTTCGATTTCGGGGGCATTGAGTGCATTGCCGCCGGCAGCAGCAAGAGGCTGGATATCGGCGTCATACTTGTCGAGTCCGGGATAGAGTTTTTCCCAGTAATAATCGGGCTCGGGACCAATAATACCTAGGAAAGCGAAGATGAAAGCCTCGACGGTCATTCCGAGAGGAAGCCAGAATTCGGCTCCCGGCCAGTGCATGATCTTAAACAGAGCGCCGATCAAGACAGCAGAAGCACCAAGACCGATGATCAAGTTCTTGATGTACTTGAAGGTTTTCGAATGCAGGAAACTCATTTTTGACTTTTTTCGGTTACAACAAATTAGGTTTCAGCGCCAAATGTAGCAACATTCGGGCAAATACGACGCAAGGGCCGGAAAAGAAAGCATGTTTTGTGTGATAGTCATGCCGTCTGCACTGCCACGCAGCACCGCGAAAATAAGATGGCGGAGCTGCGAGGCCATGCGATTTCTTTGGGCTTATCGGGGCCTTTGTGCTTAGAAGTCCTTGGCAGAACGGCCAAGGAAGGACAGTGCACAACGGAAGCCGATGTAAGATTTAGCCGTATCTTGAAACTCCCAGGAGCGCGTTCCGGTCTCGAGGAAGTAACCTACATCTTTCCAAGATCCTCCCCGCACCACTTTGCGTTTGTCTGCTTCGGGGGCATCATCATCCGCGGCAAAGCGGATGTCAGGATTGAGGTCATGGATAAATGAGTAAGCATTCTCATAATAGGCTGATTCGGTCCACTCCGCCACATTGCCGGCCATATTGTATAGGCCGAAATCATTGGGGAAGTATGCGTCAGCTTTGACAGTATAAAGTCCGCCATCTTCGGGATAATTGCCACGTCCGGGCTTGAAGTTGGCGAGCAAGCAGCCTTTGGAGTTGCGCAGGTAATAACCTCCCCAGGGGAAGCGAGCCAAATTGTGTCCACCGCGTGCGGCATATTCCCATTCGTGCTCAAAGGGCAAGCGGAAGTCCTCGGAATTCAGTGATCCATTGCCAGAGTAGCTGTTCCAAAGGAGCGTACGCCAATAAGAGAAGGCGCGGGCCGCTTTCCAGTTGACACCGACGACAGGATAGTCGTCAAACGCCGGATGGGAGAAATAGTTACGTGTCATGGGCTCATTGTAAGAATAAGCGAAGTCACGAATCCATACCAGCGTATCGGGATAGATGTTGATGGTTTCTTTGTGGAGAAAGTCGGTACGTTTGGCGTCCTTGCCGGCGTGGGCCGCGCCTTTCCAATCGTACCACTGATACTCGAAGTTGAGTTGGGAGACATCCATCTCACGACGCCCGGCGAAGCGGTCATCGCCCTGATAGAAGAGGTCTTCGAGCGCTTCATCTTCGTAGTCAATCTCCTGATCCCAGTCAATGTAGGTGTTGCCCTGCTCATCTTCGATGAAGTGGTCAAGCATGGCGTGCGCGATGGAGTCACGTACCCAGTTGACGAATTGGCGGTACTCATTGTTGGTGATTTCGGTCTCATCCATATAGAAACCACTGATGGAGATCGCCTTATTGCGAGCCAACAGGGTGCGGGTAATGTCCTCATCACCTGCCCCAATAATGAGGGTCCCAGATGGGATATTGACCATCCCGTAGGGGTTGATGCCTTTCCAAGAGGGGCGGTCAAGCACACCAACCAACTGACCATTGCCTTTGCGGCCACAAGAGGAAAGGCCCACTAAAAGCAAGAGACCCAAGAAGAAAACACTGGCTAAATTTCTCATTTTTGACACCCTAATTTTCACTTTTTTGAATTTTCGGAATGTGCTTGTTTTGACGCAATCCCACTGGGATGGGCTATCCATCCCCCTACGTAAGGAGCAAAAGTAAGCAAATTCTCGCAAACTTCCGCAATTCCATTGTCAATATTCGTACCAATTTGCGCCACCAAGACGCATCTTACTTTATCCTGGTTCAAAAATATCGGGGATTATACGTAGGGAGTGGCAAGCGGCCCCTCCCAATCTGTTTGTTTAGAAGATAAATCATGGCGACTTCATGATTCGCACCAAAAACTTTTCCGGCCGCCAAAATATTGTGTCCGTAGGAATAAAAAAAATGAAAATGGTCATTCAGGCGGATTTTGCCCAATAATCCAACGGATTCGAAGCTTTTTGGCCCATATCCGCGCAAGTGCACGCCTACCTGATAAGTATCAAATACCGTCACGGCCAAAAAGGCCTGATTTTGTATATAGCCGGCATTGGCTTCCCCAATGGCACCGGCAGTCAACCGCAAGTCTGGATTGACATCCACAGCATAACGAACTTGCGCATACCAATGGGGACGCTCCGTGACCGCAAACAGCCTCTGTCTGGATGCCGCAGACACGATATTGGTCCCAGACACACCGAACGCAAAGTCCGCCAGCCGGAGTTCTATACCTACATCCAATGCGCCGCCCGACGGACGGAGCCATCCGGATTCGAGCAAAAAATCGTGATGAGCAATGACGCCATTGCCGTACTCGCCTTCCGGGGTACGCAAAATATCTCCGGAATAGGCGTACTGCCTGTACACGCCCGCCAGGCCAATGCCGAGAATGGCCTCCTCCCCGACCCGGGCATGATAACTATAACCCAGCTTGGCTTGCAAAATGTGATGCGCCCCCCAACTGTTGCGCATAAGCATCAGGCCTACTCCTCCCGACAATATTTCCAACGGCAAATCAATATCCATGAATTGACTGCCCGGACTACCAGGCAGCGCACTCCACTGCCGGCGCACCAGACCGGTCAGGCGCATCGAAGGCACCAGGCCACGTGCCCCCGGATTGTAAACAGACTCCTGGAATTGCGCAAGGGCGAATTGCGCAAGCTGCTGCCCCGAAGCTATGTTCAAGGCACTCAAAAGCAGGACTGTAAGAATCTTTGATCTCAAACGGATAGCGTTTTGCCGGCAGCTTTGGCTTAAACTAGTAAAATCACTGTCGCGCATTTGCGAAGATAGGGGTTTTCTATCATTTGAGATGAACCGCAAGGCCCGTCACCACTTAAAACGTCAGGCGGAGGCCATCATACGCCAGTGTAATATGTGCGGGCAGAGAAGCCGCCACCTCACGGTGTCGCCCCATCCAATGGGACATGTGCACGAAAAAAGCTTCCCGGGGCTGGACGCGCTCAACCATGGCAAGCGCTTCTTGCAGATTGAGATGCGAGTGATGCTCCTTGTGATGTAAAGCATTGATCACCAGTATCCGGCAGCCTCGTATTTTCTCCAACTCTGTTTTGTCTATGGTCTTGGCATCGGTGATATAGACCAGATCATCAAACCGGAAACCCAAGATGGAAAGTTGGCCATGCCAAACCCGCACCGGCACAATGTCCATTCCCAGCAAGCTGAAGGAACCGACATGGTCCAAGACTACGGGGGCAATCCGGGGCACACCGGGGTACGGCCTTTCACTAAAAAAGTAGTCGAAGCGGTGCTTTACACTGTCCAGTACCCGCGTCAGTCCATACACCGGCACTGGTGTGCCGCGCCGGAAGTAGATGGGCCTGATATCATCCATGCCGATGATATGGTCATTGTGCTCGTGCGTCAGCAGGATGGCTTCCAGATCGCCGATGCCGGCCCGGAGTATCTGCTGGCGGAAGTCCGGCCCCACATCTACGACCAAATGCCTGGAGCCAACCGTAATCAGCACGGAGGTGCGGAGCCGCTTGTCACGGGGATCCTCCGAGGTACACACCTCGCACGTGCAGCCAATGACGGGGATTCCCTGTGAAGTACCGGTCCCCAGAAAGGTGATGCTCCGGTTACTCATCACGCTTACCGGCCACTTGGGTCAAATAATACAGGTCGCGCGCCTCGTCCGAAAGAACGGAATCATCTACCTCTATACTCGTCAAAATCTCCACTAATGCATTGATGCGCGCCTCCGTATCATAAAAACGATTGATCACAGCCACTTTTTTGGATTCGACTACGGCATAACCGGACACGAAGTTGCCTTTTTCATACCGGACGGTATAGCCCAGCTCTTTAAATAAGGCCTCTATTTTCTTCAAAGTGGTCTTGGTGTATCGCATGGCTTATGCATCGTTGGGCGGTGACGGTCGCCGGGATTGGCGCTCCAAATATCGTTCGTATTTTGTTTTTTCAAAGGCATCGCGCGGCAAAAAATAGCGCCGGTGCGAGGGCCCCGGCTCCGGCGAATCTGCCATATCCTCCGGTTCGTGTTCTTCCTTGTAATAATATGCGGCAAATACTCCGGCAATGGCCCCGATGATATGGCTTTCATAGGAGATGTGCGCCTGTGGCAGGAAACCGTAAAACATACCACTATACAGGACAAGGACAACCAACGAGATCGCCACGGAGCGGATGTTGCGCCGGAAGATACCCATCCAAAACAGGAGCGCGGCCATTCCGTAAATCAGCCCACTGGCCCCAATGTGGAAAGCATCCTTGCCAAACAGCCACACGCCTGTAGTCGTCATCAAATATATCATGACAAAAGCCCGGCGCGCGATGCGGGGATAAAGATAAAACAGGAAAAAAGACAGGCCGGCAAAGGACACCGTATTGTTGAGCAAATGTGGCCAGTCACCATGTACCAGCGGGCCGGTGAAGATGCCAAACCAACGGTGCGGTGCAAGCGGCTTGATGCCGAGCATATAGCCCCACTCGACGCCTACAAGAACCTGATACAGGTGGATAGCCCAAATAAGGGCGAGAAAGCCCATCGGGAAATAAAGCCGCCGGAGATCAAATTGCTTAGCCATAGTGGAGTACCCTTCAGGCCAGCATGTCAACAATATCCAGAAGCAATGGGTTCAGCTTCTTGGGATCCTTGACCGCTTTCTCAAATGGGGTATAGACGATCTCTTTGCATTTTTTGCCGACCAGTACGCCACTGACACCGTCTTTGAGCGCCTTGACGGCTTCCATGCCGAGCCGGCCGGCCAGCATGCGGTCCATGCACGTGGGACTACCGCCGCGCTGGATGTGACCGAGCGTGGAGACACGGATCTCGTATTTTTCGAATCCCCGTTCTTTGACCTTGCGGGCGATTTCGTAGGCGCCGCCCGCATCGTCGCCTTCCGCGACGATGACGATGGCGGCGTTTTTGCGCCGTTTGGCAAACGTTCTCAGTTTGCGCACCAACTCATCTATGTTGGTGCGTGTCTCCGGTACCAGGACGGCCTCAGCCCCGGTGGCGATACCAACCCGCAATGCGATAAAGCCGGAATCGCGGCCCATCACTTCGATAAAGAATAGCCTGTCAAAGGCATTGGCCGTGTCTTTGATTTTGTCCACGGCTTCCATAGCAGTATTGATGGCGGTATCGTAGCCGATGGTAAAATCCGTCCCGGCCAGGTCATTGTCTATGGTGCCGGGCAGACCGACGATGCGGATGTCGGGATATTCATTGGCAAATACTTTGGCACCGGCCATGGTGCCGTCACCGCCGATGGCTATCAAGCCCGTGATGCCGTGCTTTTTGAGTTGACGGTAAGCCTTTGCACGCCCTTCGGGCGTGCGAAATTCTTTGCTTCGTGCCGAACGGAGGATGGTACCGCCGAGCTGGAGGATATTGCTCACATCGTGGGTGTTCATCTCTTTGATTTCGCCCTCGATCAGTCCTTTGTAGCCATGATAGATGCCATAGGGGATAAGGCCAGACTTAATGGCGGTGCGCACGACTGCCCGAATGGCCGCATTCATACCGGGCGAATCACCTCCGGATGTAAACACGCCGATTTTTTCCATATTAGTTTTGTCATTTGAGGCCTGCCGGTCTGTCAGAGATAGCGACGGCGGACGGTCTTGATGAATATCTTCGCCGTCTTGAATTTGTCCTTTTCGGTCCATCCCAGAGGATCAATCAGATTGCGGCTCAAATAGGCCTTGGCCTCCTCAAAACTCGACAGCCGGTTGAGATCTTCAATGGTTTTGGCAAACAGGTCACTGTCTTTGTTGAAAAGCTTGTTGGTAGTCAAAGTCCGGTCGTTGAGCGAGAAAGCAGACCGGAGGTCTTTGACGGGCTGTTGTTGCAGCTTTTCGGACAGCTCACGTGCCACACCAAATTCAAACAGTTTCTCATGAGCGTCCGGTATCCACGTCCGGGGGGACGTGGATACGGCCGGCTCTGTAGCTACCGGTTCGGAAACTACCGGATCGGGAGTTGGCACGTGGGCGGCCGGCCTTGGTGCCGGTTCCGGCCGTGGCGGTGCCGCAGGGGCCTTAGAGACGGAAATGGGCTGTTCCTCGACAGGTACTCTTGCTTGCATGGTGTGGGAAGCCGGATCCATTCTGGGAAACAAAACGGCATCATAGAGCGCGCGGATATATTCCAGTAGCAACTCACGCTCCACCGTACCTACAGAGGAGGCCTCTTCTTCCAGGCTATCCAGGATATAAGAGATTTTGCGAAGCAGCGTCTTTGCTTTTTCGATGTTGGGTTGCATGGCGTGTGGATTAGATGAAAGCCCGCGACAAAGTTAGCCAGGAACTTTGAAAAAGACGCAGCCGCGATGAAAATATTATGCAACATGCAACTGTTTAGGTACCCGCTGTTTTTGTGCTAAAATGCCCTTTTTGCCCCTGTTGAAGCAAAAATGCCTATTTTATCCCTAAACAAGAGCACCAAAACAGATACTGCAAAATCCGGATAAGATAGCACCGCACAAGCGGCGCGGCCGCTTGTAAACTTTTCATTCCGGATTTGGGGTGGAAGGATAAAAGCACAGGCGGAAGTCCCAAAAAGGCGTAATTTTGCCACAAAAACGAGGATGTTTTTAGAACCGCATTTCAAGGGGCAGCGAAGCGGCTGGATAGAGGTGATATGCGGTGCTATGTTTTCGGGCAAGACAGAGGAATTGATCCGGCGGCTGAAGCGCGCCACATTTGCGCACCAAAAGGTCGTGATCTTCAAGCCTGCACTGGATGTACGCTACTCGGAGAAGGAGGTCGTCTCGCACGATCGCAATTCCATTTTGGCGATACCGGTGGAGTCAGCCGATGAGATAGTATCCCATATTACGGACGAGACAGTGGTCGGAATAGACGAGGCACAGTTTTTCGATGACAGTTTGGTAAAGATATGTGAAGATCTTGCCCTGTCGGGCAAAAGGGTTGTGGTAGCGGGTCTGGATATGGACTTTAAGGGGGAGCCGTTTGGTCCGATGCCCAAGCTGCTGGCCGTCGCGGAGTATATCACCAAGGTACACCCGATCTGTGTACACTGCGGCAATCTGGCGACGCATTCTTACCGGCTGACGGCGGACCGGTCCACGGTACTGGTAGGCGAAAAAGAGGCCTATGAGCCACGCTGCCGCAAATGTTATTCGATGGGCAATATCATAGACTTTCACCGCCAAGGCTGACGATGTACCTGTCCATAGACATTGGGAATACCCGGATTAAGGTCACGGCGCTGGACAAGTCGGGACGCATTCGCTCGACGGCATCGGGAAATACGGCCCGGGTGGTTTATCAGGCAATGGAGGCCTATCACCCGGAGGGCATAGCGTATTGCGTGACGGGGCACCTGCCGCGCGGGCTCGGACAGCGGCTTCGGGAATATGGCGCTTTGGAAGTCACGCACCAAATCAAACTGCCGTTTGCATCTGAATACCGGACGCCGGCCACGCTGGGGCGGGACCGCATCGCCGCGCTGGCGGGCGCGGTGGCGTTGTATCCCCAAAAACACCTGCTGGTGGTGGATGCCGGGACGTGCATGACGGCCGATGTCCTGACCGCCGATAAAATTTACCGGGGCGGAAATATAAGCCCCGGCCTGATGATGCGTTTACAAGCCATGCATACATTTACGGACAAATTGCCGCTGGTTTCCTTATCTTTGCCCGCCGATTACGTTGGCCGATCCACGGAGACGGCCCTGCAAAACGGTGCGCTCCGCGGCGCTTTGGCCGAAATATCCTCCCTGCGCGCCAAGTTAAAACGAAGGTACGGCCCTGTGGTCACACTGCTCACGGGGGGACATGCGGATTTTTTGCAGCGCCATCTGCGCTACAAAACCATCGTGGTCCCGGAGTTGGTAGCCCGGGGACTGTATGAACTCTACCGGCTTAACCGACAAACGAACGCCGGCTCACGGGCCGGAAAACAAAATACATGAAACGGATTCGTACGCTACTTTTTTGCCTTCAGGTCCTGGTGTTGTTGTCATCAGCGGTCCGCGGCCAGGCTCCGCAAATGCAGTCTCCCTATTCCAAGTTGGGTTTGGGTGACTACCAAAACGACGCTGTCTTGCCGGTGAAGTCCATGGGCAATCTGTCGGCCGTATTTCATGACGAAAAGCAACTCAATGCCGCCAATCCTGCCGCGTATGCTTTTCTGAAAACCACCGTCCTGGACGTCGGCGTCAGCAGCGGCAGATATGGCCTTCGCGAGGTACCCACCGGGCTGACGGATCACAGTACGGAGACGCAGTTTGACTATTTTCAGCTGGGCATCAGCCTGGTCAATGATTACAACAGAGAGCTGGAGGGGCGCAAAAGTGACTGGCGCTTTGGGACGGGCATCGGAATTGCGCCTTATACCCGCGTGGGCTATGAGGTGGAATCCGTCGCCGATGGCACACAGTTTCTGTTTTCCGGAACGGGCGGCACCTATCAGATCAATTGGAATACGGCTGCCAAGTACAAGAACTTTTCGGTGGGCATCGGTTGGAATTTTATGCGCGGCCATATTGATGAAAAGCAAAAGAACAACTTTCAGGACACCGTATTGGGCATATACAATAATGTCTTTTCGGACGCCTTCTCGGTAAAAGGCCAAAACGTGCGTTTTGGCTTGCTCTACGATTACTATTTCAAGGACAGCAAGAAAGAGGACGGACGGCGCGGGGACTTGTTCTCTGCCGGTATTTTTGTCCAGCCGGGCTTCGATATGCCCATCACGGCTACGCGGTTGGCCACACGCGTGAGCACACTGACGAGGCGTGTGGATACCTTGCAGTATGAAGACGGTGCCCGGTATGAGACGCGAATTCCGCTGCGCTGGGGGATCGGCGTGGGTTATGGTTTCAAAGACCTGTATCGCCTGGGCATCAATTACGAGGGTGCGGATTGGACGGACTTCGAGCTGCCATTTAAGAAAAGTCGCTTTGGGCGCGCGGCGCGGTATGCACTGGGTTATGAAAAGCAGGCCGATCTCAAGCGTTTCGATGACTTCTGGAAGCGGGTGAGTTTGCGGGGAGGGTTATTCTATGGCAAGGATCCGCGCTTTGTTAATGGTGAGCAAATCACCTATGGAGGCATCACCATCGGAATGGGAATACCCGTTATTTTGCCGAGGCAGGATGTGTCCTTTTTCAATGTGGGCATAGAGGCGGGCCGCAATGGTACCCGGGGAGGACTGCGGCGAACGTACATTAAACTGTCCCTCAGTGTGAGCCTGACGGATAAATCCTGGTTTTTCAAACAAAAATACTACTAAAAATGACGAAGACCTTTGCATCACTACTGTTCATCCTGGCCTATTCGCTTATGGTCACACCGGCCGTATCGGCACAGTGTGGTACATTTAAGCAATCCGGCGATGAAGAAGCAGCTTTGAATGCGCACGTCATCTACCGCCAAGCCATCAAACGCAAGGACTATAAAGCTGCCTTCCCCGAATGGCAAAAGGCATTTAGCATGGCACCTGCTGCGGACGGCAAACGCTCTACCCAGTATATTGACGGGATTGAGATATATAAGTACTTTTTGTCACAGGAGCAGGATGCCGGCAAGAAGGCCGAATATACCAAAAAGATAAAGGATCTTTTTGACCAGTGGGCACAGTGCTATCAAGAGGAGGCGGGCTTGGCGATGGGCCGCAAGGCTTATGACCTGCTCTACACTTTCAATGCGCCCCGTGAGGAGATTTTCGAAGCCGGGATGCGTGCCGTGGAAGACGGGCGCGGGACGGAATACATCGCACTTTATCCGCTGACCGAGGCAGTGCTGTATCTGTTCCCCGAAAAAGCCATCACCAAAGAACAGGCACGTGATGCTTATCAGAAGATGATGGCACTGGCCGACAAACGCATTGCGGCCAAGCAAGATGTGGCCAACTGGCAAAAGGCGAAGAAGGATATTCAGGAGTCCTTTACGGCCATTGAGGCCTATATCTTCGACTGCGACTACTTCAAGAAAAAGCTCCTGCCGGCTTATCAGGCGGATCCCGACAACTTTGACGTCGTCAAGAGTACTTATACGCAACTGATACAACACGGCTGTACCAAAGATGATCCGGAGATCGCCGCGCTGGCATCCAAGTATGATGCCATGGCCGCCCAAATCAATGCGGAACGGGAGGCGGAGTTTGAAGCCAACAATCCGAATATCGCCGCCAAAAAACTCTATGACCAGGGGGATTATCGCGGCGCAGCCGCCAAGTACGAGGAAGCCATCGCCAAGGAGACCGACAGCGAAAAGAAAGCCGGCTACCTGATGGCCCTGGCGTCCATCCAGGGGCGTAAGCTCGGTCAATATTCGCAGGCTCGTAAGAACGCCCTGCAAGCCGCCAAGCTGCGGCCCAACTGGGGCAAGCCCTTTATGCTCATCGGCGATCTGTACGCCAAGACCGGCAAGAAATGCGGCGATGCTTTCAACGCCCGCCTGGCCATCATCGCCGCCGTGGAAAAATACCAACACGCCAAAAGCATAGACCCGAGTCTGGCGGACGAAGCAGCCAAAAAAATCGCCATCTACCGGCACCACTACCCGGACAAAGGGGAAGCCCACATGCGCGGCCTGACACCCGGACAACCGGTCAAGGTCAAGTGCTGGATCGGTGAGACGGTCAAACTCCGCGTTAGCAACAACTGATCCCGCCCTTTCAGGGCGTGAGTATGCGGGTTCACCGGCGGGCGCCGGTGAACCCGCATTTTTTGGTTACCAACGGGAAAGGAGCTATCTTTAAGCCCATTGAAAAAACAGGTCAGATATGAAACGGATGTTGCTCATCGTCTTCGGTACCGCGCTGCTGGCCGCGACTGCTTGCTCCACCACCAAAACGGTAACAGCCAACGAAAAAAAAGAGGAAAGTGCTCCCCCTCCCCCGCCCAAGGAGGTAAAGAAGAAAAAGTATCTGTCCAAACCGGGATGTGTCAAATGGGACGACCTGCCGGCCGCCCAAAAAGACGAGGCGGAAAACAACTACGTCATCTACCGCAACCGGCTCAAAGTCAAAGACATCAAAGGGGCCTACGAGTTTTGGCAAAAGGTCTATAAAACCGCACCCGCCGCCGATGGCATGCGCAAGACGGTTTTCCTCGACGGGGTCCAATTCAATCTCGATTTTTACAAGCAGACTCAGGACACCGCCAAGCAACGCCAATATGTAAACCAAATCAAACGCTTGTATCAGGAGGCCATTGACTGCTATGGCGAAGCAGGCTATATCCACGGTCTGCTGGGATTTGATCTCTACTACAATCTCTACGCGCACGCGACCGACCAGGAGAAGTATCATCACCTAAAAATCGCCATAGACTCACTCGGCGAAAAAACTCCGGCCTTTGTCATCAATCCTTTTACGGCCCTGCTGATTGATCTGTATCTGAAAAAACAAATCTCTCAGGCGGAGGCCAACAAGTATGCAACGCTGATCCCGCGTATCATTGACTACGGCCTGACCAAAAGCGATGAAAAGGAGAGCTTCAAAATCGTGGCCGACTATGCCCCCGCCCGCCTGGAGGAGCTGGAGGGGGTCAAGGGCTTTTATGGCTGTGACTATTACAAGCGCAAGTATCTGGATGCTTTCCGGCGCAATCCCACCAATTGCGACACGATTATGATGGTCTTCAGCCGCTTCAACTGGGGCGGCTGCTCTAAAGACGATCCGGACTTCAAAGCGGTCTCCAAGGCTTATGCAGCCAATTGCCAGGTCAGCACCGGACCGTCTGTCACCGGCACGGTGGGCCAGGCATATCAGGCCCTCCGCGAAGGGCGCTACCACGATGCCGTCCGGCTCTTTGACCAAGCCATTTCCGAGACCGATGACAGCCAAAAGAAAGCCAAGTACGCCCTGGTCAATGCCAAGATTTATTTCAGCTATCTGAAGCGCTTTTCCAAGTCGCGCGAATATGCCCGCAAGGCGGCAAAATTTCGCCCGGGATGGGGCGATCCCTATCTGCTCATCGGCCGGCTGTACGCTTCCAGCGGACCGCTGTGCGGGCCGGGCCGCGGCTGGGATAGCCAAATCGTCACCTGGCCTGCCATTGATATGTGGAACAAGGCCAAGTCCGTGGACCCGTCCGTGGCCGCTCAGGCTAATAAGCTCATTCGCGAGTATCAACGCTACATGCCTTCCCGGGAGGAGATTTTCCAGCGCGGCTACAAGGAAGGTCAAAAATTCAAGGTGCCGTGCTGGATCGGTGTTACCACGACTATACGTGCCGCGCCGTGAGGAGGTTTTGTATACTCATCACGAACAGGTTTGGGTCTTGGGAATGTCGAACACTTGTAGTGTGGTTCGACTACGCTAGGCTGGTGCAGTTCAACGGGCAAGTACTGACTGAGGACACCGTACAGGCCCAACGGCCATACTTTCGATACCGGCGTTACGCGAGTTACAATACGATACACAGCCACCGCCTGAGTCTGAGCGGCTTCAGGCGATTCAGCTTCGGAGACCGCTGGGACGTGAACGCCGGTGCGGGCATCTCCTATGTGCTGGTGGGCCGCCGGCAAGGATATACGGCCGGGCCGGACGGCGAAATATTCCGAATTTCAAGTGATGTGAATCCAATAGTGAAGCCCATGCGCTTCGATATTTCCCTTTCGGCATCGGTCGGCTACAAGCTGACTGATGCCCTTTCCCTTACCGGACACTTGCAGGCCTCCCGTCCCATAACCAATTGGGCGAGTGCGCCCGCGCTTCGTTTCCGCCCGGTGCTGTCACAGCTGGGCGGTGGGCTGCGCTACCGCTTCTAAACACGCGGGTAGCTGCTAATGCGGAAACCCAGGTCTGCCAGCCGGTCCCAAAAGCCGGGGAAGCTCTTGTCCGTCACCGCCGGATGCCGGATGACGACAGGCGCACGGACCGCCAGCATACTGAGTGCCATCGCCATCCGGTGGTCATCATAAGTATCAAAAACAGGTACGCGCGAAAGGTCCAATGTGCCGGACAAAACAAATGTATCATCCGCCGCGCCGGCCTTTTCAAAGCGGATACCCACTTTGCGGAGTTCGCGTTGCAAGGCGCGAATCCGGTCGGTCTCTTTGATGCGAAGAGATGCCAAGCCGGAGCAAGTGGCGGTGCGGCCGGCCAGGGCGGCAGCGACTACCATCGTCTGTGCCAGGTCGGGATGGTGGGTAAAGTCCCAGACTAGCGGATCCGGCGACATCCTACCCCGTGCGGCATGTAAGCCACCCGCGTCAAAACGGGATAGCACACCAAGCTGCGCCATCCACTCCACTACCATGCGGTCACCTTGCAAGCTCTCCGGCCGCAAAGCTTCCAACCGGATGGAGGCATCTCCACTACCTGCCACCATCCCCAAAAAATAAGACGCTGCCGTCCAGTCAGGTTCCAGGTCGTCATAAGGAAAAGTGTACGTGCCTTTCGGCACGTGGAGTTCCCCTCCGTCCGTATGCACGGCGACACCGGAACGGCGCATCAATTCGATCGTCATCTCCACATAAGGGCGGGACACCGGCGCCCCCTCCAAATGCAGGTATAACCCATTGGGCAGGTACGGTCCGATAAGTAGCAGTGCAGAGACGAACTGCGAGCTGATATCCGCCCGGACGGTCACTTGATGCCGGCCCGAAAAGCGGGGCGCTTCGATGCGGAGCGGCGGGTAGGCCTTCTCGCCCAAGTATATAATACGCGCGCCGAGTTCTTGCAATGCCTCCACCAACGGTCCAATGGGGCGGCGATGCATCCGTGCAGTGCCGTACAATTCCTGTGTGTCCGGTTGCAGGGCCAGATAGGCAGTCAGGAAACGCATAGCCGTACCGGCAGGGCCGACGTCAATACGGGACTTGCCCTGCCGGAAGTGGTCCAACGCCCGTCGCAGGACACGGGTGTCGGCCGCTTCCGCCCCCCCCGGTGGCGGAAGCGGCCGACCGGCCAAAGCATGGATGACCAACCGGCGGTTGGCGATGCTCTTGGAATCGGGCAAGCGGACGGTGCCGGCCAGGCGGTGCGGGGGAGTTATTTGAATGGCATCCGACGACATACAGAGCGGAACGAATGGTTAAAAAAGCTCCGAACGTGTGCACGTTCGGAGCTTTGGGGGCAGTCGGCAAAACGCCCGGAGTCAAATATCCTTCACACCGGTCACCAGGAGCGAAACAACATTGTCCAGGACTTCGACAAAGCCATTTTGTATCTCGAAGCGCAGTGTGTGTCCTTCGTCGGCACCGTCCACCTTGACGATGCCTTCGCCCAAGGCGGCGACGAGGGGTGCGTGGTGGTCCAGGATCTGAAACAAGCCGTCCAGGCCGGGCAGCGTGAGCACCTTTGCATCGCCCTCATAGATGGGTTTGTCCGGAGATAAGATGGCAACTTTCATGGTGCTTAAGCTTTGGCCAGCATTTCTTCACCGGCCTTGATGACGTCGTCAATCGTACCTTTCAGGTTGAAGGCCGCTTCGGGATATTGGTCCAGTTCGCCATCCATGATCATATTAAAGCCGCGGATGGTCTCTTCGATGGGCACCCAAACCCCTTTGAGACCCGTAAATTGCTCGGCCACGTGGAAGGGCTGGGACAAGAAACGCTGCACACGGCGGGCACGGCTGACGACGAGTTTGTCTTCGTCGGACAGTTCGTCCATACCGAGAATGGCGATGATGTCTTGCAATTCGTTGTAGCGCTGCAGCAGTTTCATCACACGCTGGGCCGTTTCGTAGTGCTCATCGCCGAGCACGGCGCGGTCCATGATGCGGGAGGTGGAATCCAGCGGATCAATGGCGGGATAGATACCCAGAGAGGCGATCTTACGCGACAGGACGGTGGTCGCATCCAGGTGGGCGAAGGTAGTCGCCGGCGCCGGGTCAGTCAGGTCATCCGCGGGCACATAAACGGCCTGTACGGAGGTGATGGAGCCACGCTTGGTAGAGGTGATGCGCTCCTGCATGAAGCCCATTTCGGTGGCCAGGGTGGGCTGGTATCCCACGGCGGAGGGCATCCGGCCGAGAAGGGCGGATACTTCTGAGCCGGCCTGGGTAAAGCGGAAGATATTGTCCACGAAGAAAAGGATATCACGGCCGCCGTTGGGATCGGACAAGTCGCCATCGCGATAGTATTCGGCCATGGTCAAGCCGGACAGAGCTACACGCGCACGCGCGCCGGGCGGTTCATTCATCTGACCGAACACGAGCGTAGCTTTGGAGTCTTTCAAGGCGTTTTTGTCCACTTTGGTCAAGTCCCATCCGCCGTTCTTTTCCATGTCTTCCAGAAATTCCTCGCCATACTTGATGACACCGGATTCCAGGAATTCCCGGAGCAGGTCGTTGCCTTCGCGGGTACGCTCACCGACGCCGGCGAAGACGGAGATGCCCTCGTAGGCCTTGGCGATGTTGTTGACCAATTCCATAATCAGGACAGTCTTGCCCACACCGGCCCCGCCGAACAGGCCGATCTTGCCGCCCTTCATATATGGTTCGATCAGGTCAATGACCTTAATACCGGTATAGAGGACTTCTTTGGAAGTGCTGAGTTCTTCGTATTTGGGCGGGTTGCGGTGAATGCTGGCCCATTGGCCCGTATCCACTTTGCCGAGTCCGTCCACGGCATCGCCCACGACATTGAACAACCGGCCCTTGACTTCCTCGCCCACGGGCATGGAGATGGGCTTGCCGG
>JALVEF010000157.1 GCA_027031185.1 Saprospiraceae bacterium | reverse complement strand
GCTCGACTTGCAAAAAGCCTAAGCGGAAGGGCCAAAACCAAAATCCGGCAAAGCAAGTAAGTGCGGTGCAAATTCAACGTCCCGCGCTTACTAGCCCTTAAAAGCGGAATAATATAGCGCTCGACTTGCAAAAAGCCTAAGCGGAAGGGCCAAAACCAAAATCCGGCAAAGCAAGTAAGTGCGGTGCAAATTCAACGTCCCGCGCTTACTTGCCCCCAAAAGCGGAGCAAATAACGCACTTCAAGCGAAAGTAATCGTGTCGCTCCTGACGGAGCTAAATTATTTGAGAGTAGCGCTATTACAAAGATACAGCTCCTACGGAGCTTGCAAAACATATACTTTAGCCGACTTTGCCGTTGGCTTCAGCCAACGGACAAAAGTGCCAAAAACAAGCGGGGCTTTAGCCCCCGTCAGCCGGCAAAGTTTCCGGAGGAAAGCCCCGGATCCTTGTTTAGATACTCATCTCTTCGCCGAAAAATTTTTTTTCGCAACAAAGCTATTCGTATTATTATCTTTGGCCCATGCGACGAATCGCCATCGGAGATATTCATGGCTGCAACCGTACTTTTCGCACTTTACTGGAGCGACTGGCTCCGGCGCGCGGTGACGAAATCGTCCTGTTGGGCGATCTGATAGACCGCGGGCCGGACTCCAAAGGCGTAGTAGATACCGTGATGGAGCTTCGGCAAAGCGGGGTGTCCGTGGTGGCACTACTCGGCAATCACGAACAGGCGTTTCTGGCATCGCTCCGGGATCCCGATGTATTGCCGCGGTGGTTGCATCCCTATGGAGGAGAGGCCACTGCCATAAGTTTTGGTGTAGGATATCCCTGGGATTTGGATGAGACCTATTTGAATTTTTTCCGGGAGATGCCTTTGTATTATGAAGTGGATGGTTATTTGTTTGTCCATGCCGGTTTGGATTTTGGCGTGGCCGACCCCTTGTCCGCGCGGGAAAGTATGACACTGATCCGCCATTGGGAAGACGACGTAAACTATGACTGGCTGGGTGAGCGTCGTATTTTGTATGGGCATACCCCCAGGCCCAAGCACCTGATTGAAGGAATGCATCGCCAATTCCCTTCGCGTCGGGTCTTATGTTTGGATGCCGGCTGTGTATATGGTGCGTTTGAAGAAGGCCTCGGTTATCTGACGGCCTGTGATTTGACTGCCGATACCTTGTACTTTGAGTTTAAGGCAGATTAGTGGTACGCCTTGTTGGTAGAAAAGTGGTAAATTGCGCCCTTCCGGGTACGCAAATCATTCTCGCGGCGTTTTGATTAAATTCCCCGGCAGACCACGAAGAAAGGGCTATGAGAATATTGCAGGTATGCAAGAAATTTCCCTATCCGCTCAACGACGGCGAGTCCATTGCCGTGACCTTTCTGGCCGCTGCCCTGCGTGAGCTGGGACACGAAGTGGACTTACTGTCGCTCAACACGACCAAGCATTTCGTGGACCTGGACAGCCTGCCGCCGGACTTCAATTTTTATCGGCGCGTAGCGGCAACCCGTCTCGACAATCGCGTCACCCCCTGGAATGTAGCCGCCAACCTGTTGTTTTCGCGCAAGAGTTTTCACGTGAGCCGATTTGTCAATGAGGCCTTCCGGCAGCGCCTGATCCGTATGTTGAAGGAGACGTCCTATGACCTGGTATTGCTGGAGACCATCATCCTGGCACCTTATATTGACACGATCCGGCAGCATTCTGATGCCAAGGTAGTGATGCGTGCACATAATGTGGAGCATGAGATCTGGGTCAGGGTGGCGGCCAACTCATCTCCACTCCGGCGGCTTGTGCTGCAAAAGGCCTCGCACCGGCTGCGCAAATTCGAGTTGGAAGCGATGAACAAGCCCGATTTGTTTGTCGCTATCTCGGAACCGGACCTGGTGAAGTTCCGTGCACTTGGCTTGCGGCGCCCGGCTATTGTCACACCCATCGGTATAGATGCTGCGGCTTATTTGCCGGATGATGCCGCCTTTGACGGGCCGCTCCGCCTGTCCTTTATCGGTTCATTGGATTGGTTGCCCAATGTGGAGGGGCTCCGTTGGTTTTTAGACAAGGTCTGGCCGGCACTTCACGCCAGGTATCCGAATCTGGAATTTCACGTCGCGGGCAAGAAGGCTCCGCCGGCGATTATGGGATTGGACTTGCCCGGCGTGACGGTGCACGGCGAGGTAGCCGACGCGCCTGCTTTTACCAACGCCTATCCGGTGATGGTGGTCCCGCTCCTGGCAGGCAGCGGTATCCGGGCCAAGATTATCGAAGCCATGATGCTGGGCCGTGTGGTCATCACTACTACGATCGGACTTCTGGGTATTCCCGCCGGGCACGGGCACGAGGTACTCGTTGCCGATACGGTGGAGGACTTCGTCCGGGCGGTAGATTGGTGTGTGGCGCATCCGGACGAACTGTTGGAAATGGGGCGAAGGGCCGCACGCTTCGCGCGCGAAAAGTTTGATAACAAACGCATTGCCGTTCACTTCATCCAATCGGCTATGGCGAGTTTGCCGGCACTGCGTCAAAACGTAATGCGTCTTGGAGACACTGAATCTATTTGAGCTCAACCACTTTATCCGGCAGGCACTGATGCTCAACTTCGGCGGTCCGCTCTGGGTCTCCTGTGAGATCAGCCAGTTGAATGTCTCCCGCGGCCATTACTACCTGGTGTTGATCCAAAAAGACGAACACAGCGAAGAAATCGTCGCCCAGTCCACGGCTGTGCTGTGGTATCGCGACTTTTTGCGCTTGCGCAGAAAACATGCCGACCTGCTGGAAGCCGTCCTGGCCGAGACGCATCAGGTGCGTTTGCTCGTGGAAGTGGACTTCCACGAGCGCTATGGCCTCAAACTGGTCATCCGGGATATTGACCCCGCTTATACGCTGGGCCAATTTGCCGAAAGGCGCACCCAAATCATCCGTCGTCTTGAAGCAGAAGACCTGCTGGAGCGCAACGCCTCTTGTCCGCTGCCGTCCGTCATCCAACACATCGCCGTGATCAGCTCGGAGACGGCAGCCGGCTTTGCGGATTTCTTGGCACAGTTGCGGGAAAACGAGTTCGGCTACGATTTCCGCGTCCACCTGTTTCCCGCGGCGATGCAGGGCAAACAAGTGGTGCCCGAGGTGATGGCCCAGTTGCATACGATCAAGAAACGGCGCAAGTCGTTTGACGTGGTCGCCATCATCCGCGGGGGCGGCTCCAAGATGGACCTGGCCGATTTTGACAGCTATGAACTGGGCAAGATGATTGCCGAATTTCCTATGCCGGTGGTGACCGGCATAGGCCACGAAATAGACGAATCGGTGGCCGACCTCGTGGCGGCACAGGCTTTTAAGACGCCGACAGCGGTGGCCGCCTGGCTCGTCCGCCACAACATGGAAGCCGAACAGGACCTGCTGCTTTTGGAAGAAAATATCGCGCACCTGGTCAGGGAGATGATTCTGGACGCAGGCCGGGAATTGGACATGGTGGTCAAGACCATTCCGGTCTTGCTGCGCACTTTGCTGGAAGGATACCGGCGCGATGTGCACGAATGGGAGGAAGCTTGGCGTCGCCTGGTGCGTCAGACCGTCCGGGACAAATACAATGATTTGAAGCACGTGACGGCCTTGATCGAAGCGGTCCACCCCAAACGCTTGCTGGCCAAAGGATACAGCATCACGTATCACCGCGGACAGCCGGTGCGCAATGTCCGCGACCTAAAACCGGGCGACCGCATCGAAACTTATTTGCACCGCGGCCGCTTTGAATCCGAAGTGCTGAAAAAATATCCCCGCTGAGCACGAAGTGGTCAGCAAACTCACAAAAAAAGGTAACTGTTTAGGTATCCGCTGTTTTTGTGCTAAAATGTGCCTACTTTATCCCTAACAACAGGAGCACCTAACCAGCTACCAAAAAACGACTATCGGCTATGGCTAGAAAAAAACTGACTTTTGAAGACGCAATGGACGAACTCCGCACAATCTACGAAGAACTGGAGGAAGGCAACGTCGGTCTGGACGACCTGGAAAAGTTGATGAAGCGCGTCAAAGAGCTCACTGACTTTTGTAAGCGCAAGCTGCGCGATGTGGAAGCCTTGTTGAAATAATTGTTATGTCCGTCAAGATCGAAG
>JALVEF010000156.1 GCA_027031185.1 Saprospiraceae bacterium | reverse complement strand
CGTCGCACAATTCGCTCTTACAAACGCATAATTTTTATTTTTCCCTACCCTTAAAAAAGGTAACTGTTTGGGTACCCGCTGTTTTTGCGCTAAAATGCCTTTTTTGCACCTCATAATAGTTAGCATTTGGATTGCAATTGTTGGAGTCAGGCAAAATCGGTCTTGAACTGAGCGGCATATTCCTAAACCCAATCGGCAAACGCACATAAAAAAGAGCCGCCTTTCGGCGGCTCCCAAGGGAGAAGTAATCAGGGAACTTTGACTGTTTTTGAAACGCGCCCCGGATGCAGGGCCCGCAGAAAAAGTTCAAAAGTAGTTTTCGGCGTATGTTCATGGCTTGCACGGCACAAAGGATGAAGGTGAAACACTTCGATCTCCACCCGCCATGCGTAGTCACTCCTACGAATACTTTGGAAATCGGCTTCGAATATCACCGGCCTGTGCCCCCTAGGCTTCGACCGGCTCAGCTTTTTGTACCGCAGCATTTTCAGGTTCAGCGGTATCATCTGCCTGGTCCGGTAGCCGGTCTCCCAACAGTTTTGCCTTGATGCGGGATTCCATTTCAGATGCGACATCGGGATTATCCAACAAAAACTGCTTGGCGGCTTCCCGTCCCTGAGCAATTTTGACCCCTTCGTAAGAATACCAAGAGCCACTTTTACCAATAATGTCCAAGTCCACCCCGAGGTCTATGATTTCGCCGGCCTTGGAAATACCCTCACCATATACCATATCAAACACGGCTGTACGGAAAGGCGGTGCCAACTTGTTTTTGGCGACTTTGACCTTGACGCGATTGCCCAAAACATTGCCGTCCTTGTCTTTGATGGCCGGTCCGTTGCGACGAATGTCCAAGCGCAGCGAAGCATAAAATTTCAAGGCATTGCCACCCGTGGTCACTTCCGGATTGCCAAACATGACGCCGATTTTTTCACGCAATTGATTGATAAAGATCAGCGCTGTATTGGTCCTACCCACCACACCGGTCAACTTGCGCAAAGCCTGTGACATCAGCCGCGCCTGCAAAGCCATCTTGGCATCACCCATCTCGCCTTCCAATTCGGCACGGGGCACCAGCGCAGCCACCGAATCCACGACGACGATATCCACGGCACCGGACCGGATCAGGCCCTCGGCCACTTCCAATGCCTGCTCCCCGTAGTCGGGCTGCGATATCAGCAAATTGTCAATATCCACACCCAGCGCCTCCGCATAGTGCCTGTCAAAGGCATGCTCCGCGTCAATTATGGCCGCAATGCCCCCGTTCTTTTGACATTCTGCAATAGCGTGGATAGCCAGCGTCGTCTTACCGGACGATTCCGGCCCGTATATCTCCGTAATACGGCCGCGTGGAAAACCACCAATGCCCAGCGCGACGTCCAGACCCAGCGATCCGGTGGAGATCACCGGCACGTCCGCGATTTGCTTCTCGCCCAGGCGCATGACCGTACCTTTGCCATAAGTCTTATCCAACTTACTCATGACCAAATCCAGGGCCTTTAGCTTCTCTGATTGCGTTTTTGTTGACATCTTATTCTGTTTTAAGTTCCCAAAATCCAAACACATCCTTGTATCCAAAGCCTTGAAAAACCAAAAAGAAGGCTAATTCAACACAAATGTGTTTTATTCACAGCGCAAAGTAAAACACTTTATTTTATCTTGTCAAGTATTTCGACCCTGTTTTTTGCAAAAATTTGTGGGCGCATTCATCAACCTATTGATTATCAATTACTTGCAAACACGAAAAATAAAACAAAATATTTCATTTGAGCCGCGTAGCCGCCCGGTTTATGAACCGGTCAACCGGATTCGCCGGTGTATTTAAAGGACGTGGAGCCGCGATAGCTCGCGGCTCCACGTCAGCATGAAACCCCATCAACGCGCAGCGTTGATCAACTTTGACCCTTTTCCGTGGGCCTCATTATTCGCACTTCAGGTAGATCGGCCCCACCTGGATTTCATTGCTCTTGTGGCCGGCGCGGTCCTTGATGTACAGCGTATAAAACAAAGTGTCGGTGGGCTTGGAAGGCGAGACACCGCAGGGGACGGTGCCGTCATCAAACAGGCAACAAGTCGAGTAGATTTTCAGGTCCACTGTGCCCCGGATGCCATTGCCGGATCCTTCTTCGGGGATAAACGGAATTTGAAAGCGATTGCCCTCGTAACCATCGCGGGAGTCAATCAAAAACACGTTGGGCTCCGATGAGCCTCCGGCGGGCGCCCCCAAATCCCCGTCCCCGTCCGTAAAAGAAAAGCGCACGATTAGCGTATCTTCGTTTTGGCTACCCTGCTTCAGATAGGACTTGCTCAAACCGACAAACTCAATCACCGGTTCGTCGGGATAGTCCGGCGGCTTGACGCAGCCGGCTATCCACAGCAACAACACCCAATACCTTTTGCGCATAAAAACCATTTGGTCGCAAGTTATGTGAAAACCCCACGCGTGCACCCGACTTGGAGATAAAACGTCCGCTTCGCCGTTTCGTTGTGCTGTACCGGCAAGTTTACTTGGCGGGCACTCGCTTTCTATGTAGATTTGCCCCATGCATCTGGCCCGGATTCACCTCGTCAATTTTAAGAACTACGCGGAACAACACTTCGAGTTTGACCCCCGCATGAACGTCATCACCGGCGACAATGGCGTGGGCAAGACCAATCTGCTGGATGCCGTTTACTTTCTGTGCATGACAAAGAGCTTTTTCGGTGGCACCGACAAGCACGTCCTCCGCACCGGCGCCCCATTTATGCGGCTCCAAGGGCATTTCTTCAAAGATGATAGCGCCTATGAGATAACCGCCACCTTGCCTCCCGCCAGGAAAAAAGCGGTCACCGTCAACGGCAAAGCATACGACCGCCTGGCCGACCATATCGGACGCTTTCCCGTGGTGATGATGGCACCGGACGACACAAGACTCGTCACGGGCGGCAGCGAAGACCGCCGCCGCTTTGCAGACAATACACTGTCGCAGAAAAACCCCACGTATCTGAGCCAATTGCTCCAATACAACCGCCTGCTCAAACAGCGCAATGCATTGCTCAAAGCACCCGAGCGCTTTGACATCCACTTGCTCCAGTCCTACAATCGCCAGTTGGTGGAGCCCGCAAACGCCATTTTCGCCGCCAGGCGAAAATGGATCGAGGCAATCTCTCCCCTATTCAACGCCTACTACCGGCACATCGCCCGGGCCGAAGAGTCCGTCCGCATCGCATACCGCTCCCAACTGACAGAAGCCCCGTTGGACGTCCTCCTCGATCGTCACCTGGAAAGAGACCGCGCCTTTGAGCACACCACCGCCGGCATACACCGCGACGACCTGGACTTTTTTCTCGATGACCGGCCCGTCAAGCGCTTTGCTTCACAAGGGCAGCGCAAGAGTTTTGTCCTCGCGCTCAAGCTGGCGCAGTATCGCTATCTCACGCGCGCCGGAACGGTGCGCCCCATTCTTCTCCTTGATGATATTTTTGACAAGCTCGATCGTCACCGCGCCCGGCATCTGATACAACTCGTCAGTGGCGAGGACTTCGGCCAGGTATTTATCACAGACACACACCCGACCCGGGTAAAAGAATTGGTCCAGCCCCCGTTTGCCAGCATCCCTATTGAGCGACAAGAAGAAGAGTGATTTCCCACCCTTCGGGCGGGATGGGTTGGGTCTCCGGTAGGTTCCCGGCCCCTTCACATAACAACGCTTGCCTATCAGGCCCAGCTGCACAGTCTCCCAAAAGCGCATTACAACGCAAAGCAATCAATTATTGAGCTTACTCCAATAACTTCTGCTTGTCGGATCCTCCAAGTGCTCATTTTGCCGGCGGGCGCCGGCAAAATTTATTTGATGGTCCCGCTTCGACTTCGCCCTTCGATTTCACTCCACTTCGGCAAGCTCGGTTCGACGGTGCTCACCGACCACGGTTCGGCAGGCTCAGTTCGACAGGCTCACTGCTCACACCGACCGCAGTGGCCAAGGGCATCGCTCAGTGCAAGCGCTTGTCGAATCAAGCGTTGAGTCCGTTTACCTTTGACCTTGGACCCTGGACCATCAAACCATAAGTCCGGGGCCGCTTTTTTCAAATTCAAAAGTTTTCTTATTTTTACGATGCACTTTGGTTGGCTTCG
>JALVEF010000155.1 GCA_027031185.1 Saprospiraceae bacterium | reverse complement strand
TTTTTTCGTAGGTGCGTTTTTGGATCAAAAGAAGTATGACAAGGCGGAGGTGTTTGAGCCGTTGGCGGAGGGCTTCGGCAACACGCTTCCGGAGTCGGTCTCCCTGCTCAAATATGCACCCGAACGAGGCTTTCAGGGGCGGCAAGGCTCTTGTGTGGGCTGGGCTTCCTCGTATGCGGCGCGCACCATCTTGTATGCCGAACGCACGGGCGCTGACCCCAATCAGGTCAAATTCAGCCCATCGTTTTTGTACAATCAAATCGCGATGCAGGGCTGTCAGGGTGCCTTTATGATCAATGCGCTCAAAGTGTTGAATCAGCGAGGCGACCTGATGTTGCGCGACTTTCCCTACGACGAGCGGACGTGTGCCACGATGCCCAATGAGGCCGGCATCCGGGAGGCTTCCAAGTACCGGATCAAGGGGTACAACCGCCTGACGGTGGGCGCCAACCGGTATGATACGGATATCCGGGCCATCAAGCAGCACCTGGCTCAAGGTGCACCTGTCGTCATTGGGGCGATGGTGGGAGGCACGTTTATGGAAGCCATGCGCGGGCGCGAGGTATGGCACCCGACGCCACAGGACTACAGCATGCGCGGTTTTGGTGGCCATGCCATGTGCGTCATCGGCTATGACGACAATAAGGAAGGTGGGGCCTTCCAACTCATGAACAGCTGGGGCCCGGAATGGGGGCGCAACGGGGTGGCTTGGATTCGTTATGATGACTTTGCCCACTTTACCAAGGAAGCCTACGGTCTCTATCCCGAAGGGCGCGCCCAGGATCCCAATTTTGATCCCAACAAACTGGCCATCGAATTTGGTCTGGTGGACGTCAGGAAAAAGGACTTCATCCCTTTGCGCCAAAAACAGGGTAAGGTCTTTGCTACCGTCTCGCCGATCCGGGTGGGCGACAAGTTCAAAATTGCCGTCACTAATAGCATCGAGTGTTACATCTACGTCTTTGGTCAGGAGACGGATGGTTCCAGTTATGTACTCTTCCCCTATACCCCAAAGCATTCGCCGTATTGCGGCATCTCCGGCACGCGCCTGTTTCCCAAGGACTATTCAATGAAGGCAGACGACCTGGGATCACGTGACCGCATCGCCATCCTGGTCACCAAGGAGCCGATTGACTTTACGCAAATGAACCAGGCGCTCAATGCCTCGCCGGCGAGTCGTTATCTGGACAAGTTTGAACAAGTCGTCGGGGATGACCAGGCCCGTCAGGTGCATTATACGAAGGACGGCAAGACTGTTCGCTTTGAGGCCAATCTGGATGGCAAGCTGGGTACTTTTGTCATCATCGAACTGGACAAGAAACGGTGATGTTCAATTAAAAATTAAAAATTAAAAATTAAAAATAATGTAACTGTTTAGGTGCTCCTGTTTTTTGCACAAAAACAGCGGGTGCCTAAACGGTTAGGCATCTATAAGTCATTGAAGATCAACTGATTTTGCGGGCGTTTCTGATTTCTGGCTACAATGTGACAAATACACATCATCCCTATCTCTGAAGGGGGTAAAAGAATAGCTGGAGATGACCCCGAAGGGGTCAAATGTTTTCAGCCGGCGGCCCATCCGCCGGCATCGGAAAAAAGGAGTCCCACAACTCCGAAGGAGTTGAACCCCTGTACCATAAAAGGAAGGAACTTTTTCATTTGCCGTCGGCTTCAGCCGACGGGGCGAGAGAGCTAAAAAAATTTGGGGCTTTAGCCCCGCTTCCAGGCCCATTTTCGGGGCTGAAGCCCCACTTATTTTTGGGGCTTTTTCATCCGTCGGCTAAAGCCGACGGCAAAGCAAAGCAAAGCAATGCAATGCAATGCAAGGCAATGCAAGGCAAGGCAAGGCAAGGCAAGGCTATGCTATGCAAGGCAAGGCAAGCAAACCCCACACTTACTTGCTTTGCCTGTCTTTGGCTTTGCCCCTTCCCGCTTATGCTTTTTGCAAGATGAGCGCTATTTGCTTCGCTTTTGGGGCAAGTAAGTGCGGGACAAGTAAAGCGCCCGCATCCCCGAAGGGGATAAATAAGGATAGCTGGAAATGACCCCGAAGGGGTCAAATGTTTTCAGCCGGCGGCGCAGCCGGCGGCATCGGAAAAGGAGGAAAACAACTCCGAAGGAGTTGAACCCTTTCAGACTTCTTAATTTGGCACTACCATTAGCAGCGGCTGCCGGGGGCGGTAGTGCCGGATCACCAGAAGTGTGTCTTTGTCCGCAATATGCGATTCGCGATGTGCAGACCCGGAAAATCTTCGAAGGCAGGCCTCCATTAACACACGCTTAATCCAAATATTAACATTTGACGGGGAAAAGACCGGAATGGTAAGAAAATCTTAACGTACCGATGGCTTGACATGCGCTTCCTTTGTCCCATCACAAAACAAAATCACGGACAAATGAAAAAGGCAAAGTTTTTCTTCCCGGTATTGATGCTGTTCTTCGCTTTTGGACTCCAGGCACAAGTGAAATTGGGCGCTGCCGCCGGCGTGGCGCTGACAAAATGGAATATGCCCCTGATGGAAGACTTGGGTATTTTGAAACTGGAACGCGGTACCGGTGTGACGGCGGGCATACAGGGTACATTCCCCGTTTACGGGCCGGTGTCCGTGAGAGCGGAAGCCAACTACACGGTCAGAAATTATCGCGCTACCATTGATCCGAAGGACTTCACGGACTATGATCTGCCCTTGACGTTGACAGCGGGGCTGCACAACCGTTATTTTGAATTTCCGGTGTTGCTCCAGATAGATGTGGGCCAAGGCCCGGTGGGTGGGTATCTGCTGGGAGGTGGTGCGGTGGCCATCTACGACAAAAGCCGCCTGGGAATCGGCGTATTGGGTCAACAACTGGTCAGCATTCCGGTCAATGTGGGATTGAAGGAGCAGGACTTCAGCGCCATTGCCGGTGCGGGCCTGCGGATTGAGGCCGGTCCGGTGGACTTTCTTGTAGAAGGTCGCTATGAACTGGGACTGACCAATTTGATTAATGCGCCGGTGGTGTCGGGATTGAACATTGTGCCCAAAAACCGGAATAATGCGCTGGTATTTAAGGCGGGTATAGCGGTTCCGCTTTCGGGTGCGAAACGAAATCGCCGCATTGCCGGACTGTGATAACATTTCCGGCACGGTTATCCATAGGTGTTGACGGCGGAGGCAAGGAGTTCTTGTCTCCGCTATTTTTGTGTGAGCAGGCGAATACCGTTGCCGGGTTGATCGCTCAACGTGATGCGTCCGTTGTCAATAGTGATTCCGTCGGCGATGTCGTTGCTGAGGAGTAAAGCTCCGTCCATATCGGCTTTGTCCACGAAAGGGAGTAGCTGTGCGGCAGCGCTGATGCCGACGGAAGATTCGACCATGCATCCTACCATGACGCCCAAATCCAATTCGCGTGCCATTTGTATCATTCGCCGGGCGGGTGTGATGCCCCCGCATTTGGCCAGTTTGATATTGATGCCGTGGAATCTGCCGGCGGCGGCCTGGACATCGTCTTCGGTCTGGCAGCTCTCATCGGCGAATATGGGCAATACGCTTTCTTGGAAAACGCGTACAAAATCATGTGTGGGGGCATTGGTGGGTAAGGGCTGTTCGATCATGGTAACGCCGAGGTCGCGAAGTGCAGGAGCAAGGCGGATGCACTGTTCGGCAGTCCAGGCGGCGTTTGCGTCCACGTAAAGTTCGGCATTGGTGTGCTTCCGGATAAATTCTACGGTTGGGAGGCAGTTATGAGCGGACAGTTTGATTTTATAGATGGGCCATGGGGTGGCGCTGATCTTTTTTTTCAGGGTATCGGGTGGCGCCAGGCCCAAAGTGAAGGAGGTGAGCGGCAGATTGTCAGGCCGGCCTCCGAGATATTGCCAGGTAGGTAAGTCGTGTATCCGGCCGTACAGGTCATAAGCGGCCTGGTCAATGGCGCTGCGCAAAAAGGGGTGGATGGGGAGCAGTTTTAGGCTTTGGTGGAGTCGTTCGGGACTTTCAAAAGGCAAGTCGCGGAGTGTTTTGGCGGCCCTTTTGGCTTGTTCGAGGAAGTCTTTGGCGGTTATACCGTAATGAAAGACGGCCGGGGCTTCGCCATAACCGCAATTGCCATCTTGACAAAGTCTGACAATTACGGTGGGCTGTACG
>JALVEF010000154.1 GCA_027031185.1 Saprospiraceae bacterium | reverse complement strand
GACGGCAATTGTTGTCTTGATTTGATTGCATTTGCTTTGCTTTGCTTTGCAATGGCTGCTCTGCCTTAGGGGCTGAAGCCCCAATGATCTTCTTGCTTCTTGCCCGTCGGCTGAAGCCGACGGCAATTGTTGTCTTGATTTGATTGGCTTGGCTTTGCCATGGCTGCCCTGCCTTAGGGGCTGAAGCCCCAATGATCTTCTTGCTTCTTGCCCGTCGGCTAAAGCCGACGGCAATTGTTGTCTTGATTTGATTGGCTTGGTAAGTGCGGGGCAATTTTTCACTGGTTAATCAGTTGGGCACAGAGGATGCCGGTGGCGACAGCGGCGTTCAATGACTCGGCCCGTCCGGCCGGATGGCGCGCAATAGCGATTTTACGGCTCGCGGTGCGGGCTGCTTCGACGGAGAGTCCGCGAGACTCATTGCCGATGGCCAGGAGCAGGCGGGCGGGGCGAGAGCCGGTAAGCTGTACGTCGCTACCGGCCATATCAGCGACCCAGAGCTCCGTGCCGGCGGGCAATTCGGACAGCCGGGGGCGATCCACCACGGCAAGAGGTACGCGCAGGATCGAGGCCATGGAAGCTTGCACGACCTTGGGATTGAAGAAGTCCACACTATCCGGTGATGCTGCCACAAAGTCCAAGCCAAACCAGTCGGCAATCCGGATGATCGTCCCCATATTGCCGGGGTCACGAATGCCGTCCAGGTAAAGCGCAAATCCCTGCGCCCCAAATGCCCATGTAGTGCTGACTGCCGGCATCCGCATGACGACCAATACCGGCGAAGGCGTTTTGAGCGCGCTCAATCGCTTCATCTGTGGCTCCGATATCGTGGTGACAAGCTTTCGGAAAGCTTCCAGGCGCGGGCCCGCCTGCACGACCCACGTCGGCAGGGCGAGGACCGCCTCCACGTGATCACCATGTCCGGTCAGCGCTTCCATCGCCATCTTTTCGCCTTCCAGGACAAATAGACCCGTGCGCCGGCGATACTTGAGCTGTTGTAGCTGTCGGATGTGCTTCTCCTGATTTTTGGACAGCATTAGTTTTTCTTTAACGCGGGGCAAGTTACGAAAGCGCGGTCTAAACCGTCATTAAGAGAGAACACAAAACATCCGGGCTTGCGTATATACCGGATGTCATCGCGGGGACGCCCGCCCCGGCGAAGCGGGATGCCGATGCGAACAAACCGGAAATAAAACCTACTTTTGCCGACAGGCAAAGAAACTTTCAAATCAAAAAATGAATGATGCCAGATCCCATAGCATCCTGAAAGACGCCGGCTTGCTTGTGGCTGTGCTGTGGCTATGGTTTTTGGGCACCGGTTGCAATACGACAAAATACCTCGGCCCGGGACGGTATTTTGTCAAAAAAAACAAAATTTATCTCCGGCATGCCCAGGAAATACCCAACCGGGCCGCGCTCAAATACGAATTGAAAACGGTGCTGGCGCTCCGGCCCAATCGCAAGGTGCTGACCGTGCCGCGCCGATGGTTTTATTACCACGTACAGGCAAAATCAGATACTACCAAACTGGACCGGTGGATACTAAAACACTGGGCAGAGCCACCGGCCATCCTGGACACGACTCTGGTGCAACGCTCTGTGGAAAATCTCCGGACCTTTATGGCCCAAAAGGCCTATTTCAACGCCGGGGTCACCTATAAAATCAAAAGGCGCCCCTTCCGGAAAGCTGTCGTGCACTATACGGTTACACCCGGCCCCCGGACACGTGTGGATAGCCTTGAACTGGTCTGCCCTGACTCGCGGGTAAATGATATTCTGGCACCCACGATGGGGCGTTCCTTCCTGCGGCACGGAGCCACATTGAGCAAACAAAATTATGATCAGGAGGTCAATCGCATCGTCCGGCTGCTCCGCAACTATGGCTTTGCGAAGTTCCGGGCGGCACATGTCGCACCACTTGCAGTGGACACAAGCGGCGGCATTACCCGTGTAAGAGAAGAAATCCGCCTGTTTCGCGATTCCTTCCCCCACCCACTGTTCGACTTCGGGGAGATCAATGTTTTTCACCGCGCCCAACCCGGCTTGCAAAGCACACTGCTGTCGGATACGCTCATTGACCGGATTCACTATCATCCCGCATCGCCTTTTGATATCCGACCCGGGGTGATGAACAACAAGATCACCATCCGGCCCGGAGAACAATATCAAATTGACCGGATAGATGAGACACAGCGATTGCTCCGGTCCCTGGACTTCTTCCGTATCGTGACCATCAACCAGACTACATCCGAGCGCGACACGTCAAAAATGGACTTGAATATTTTCCTGACCCCACGGAAGAAAATGGTTATCGGCTATTTGGTGGATCTCAACAACTCCAATGTCGGGAGTACCGGCCAAAATGGCTCTTTTTTGGGCGTGGGCGGGAATGTCAACTTCACCCATCGCAATCTGTTCAAAGGCTCCGAGCGACTGCAGCTCAATCTGGACGCCGGCCTGGACTTCTCACTCGTGGACAAAAAGAAAATCAATTCGTACTTGATCTCGTTTTCGGGAGACCTGTTTTTCCCTAAGTATATCAAGGCGGTGCCCTTCATCAATCCCGGGCGATGGGAACGTGTCACGCGGCTCCGCCGGTTTTCGGAGGAGGTCCACAAGTATGCACGCTCTCAGGTGTCCACGGGGTTTTCCTTTGTCAATATCCCCAATTGGTACAAATATCAGTTGGTCAATGCGCGCATTGGCATCAAGTATTACTCGAGCGGGGGCGGACAGTTGATTGTCAACAGTTTCGGTATCAACTACTTTAACCCCCAGCCGGGCCCGGAATTCATCAAGCTCATGGAAAAGTTTATTTATCTGCAGCGCAGCTTCCGCAAGCAGCTGTTTACAGGGCTGATTTTTCGCAATTTGGGCCTAAACGCGTCTTACTCCCCAAAGCGTGGCAAACTCAAATACCAATGGGGCGGCAACGTAGAGGTGTCCGGTTTGGAAATCGGTCTGGCCAACAGCATATACAATCGGCTTTCGGGCCGGGACAAGATCTTTCGCTTGGGGCGCAATGGTCATGAGACGGATTTCTCTAAATTTGTCAAATTAGAACTGCACGGTAGCGCTACAAAAGAAATCGCACCCAATCAGACGATTGGCGGTCTGGTACGCGCCGGACTGGCGGTGCCGCTGTTTGACGATGATGAAGTGCCCTACGTGACCCAATTTTATGCCGGCGGCCCCAATTCGGTGCGGGGATGGGCTATCCGCGAACTGGGTCCGGGTGGCTTCAAGGACGCCATCGCGTCGGCACCGGACTACAACCGCCCATATTACCAGAGTGGTGATGTCAAATTGGAGATGATGTCCGAATGGCGATTTAATATTTATTGGCTATTGAATGGGGCTTTCTTCCTGGATGCCGGTAATGTGTGGACCTTGCATCCGGACCCCGAGCGCCCGGGCAGTGCGTTTACTTCCGATTTTTACCGGCAAATCGCAGTGGGTACCGGCTTTGGACTCCGGCTCGATGTCAAGTACACCATCATCCGCTTTGACATGGGTCTCAAGCTGCGCAATCCGTATCCCAATGACGAGGGCTATTATTGGATCAATTATGGCGGGGGATTCCGCAATGTCCGTTTTAAGGATTTCAACTATAACATTCAGATCGGACTACCCTTTTAGGAATTAAAAATTAAAAATTAAAAATACCCGCGCTTACTTTCCTTTTACCACACGGGATAAAGGGGAAAGGGGACACTCCCTGCGGGAGTGTGTGGATGGGCGCCCGGTAAATATTCCCGCACTTACAGTTTGATGGTCCATGGTCCAAGGTCCAAGGTAAACGGACTCAACGCTTCGCGTTGATAGGGAAGGAACGGTTTAGCGGTGTAACGGTGTAGCGGTGTAGCGGTGTAGCGGCCCCGCACTAACTTGCTTTGCTTGATTTTGGCTTTGCCCCTTTCCGCTTATGCTTTTTGCAAGATGCGCGCTATTTGCTTCGCTTTTGGGGAAAGTAAGAGACGGTATAACGGTATAGCGGTTTAGCGGTTTAGCGGTTTAGCGGCCCCGCACTAACTTGCTTTGCTTGATTTTGGCTTTGCCCCTTTCCGCTTATGCTTTTTGCAAGATGCGCGCTATTTGCTTCGCTTTTGGGGAAAGTAAGAGA
>JALVEF010000153.1 GCA_027031185.1 Saprospiraceae bacterium | reverse complement strand
AAGTCCAGCGGCGTACCATCCACCCAGGTCAGTGTCCCCTCCGTATGCTCATCGGACAGGCCGATGAAGGCAATATCCGACAGCTTGGATTGCAGAAAGTCATTTTCATCCTGACTGCCGATACTGACCAAATGGCCGCCCAGCGCTTCGGCAAGGACGCGGGCATCCTTCCACGTCTCCATCGCCTGACTGATGAAATAGTGGTGACCGCCAAAAGCTCCCAAATAGGCAAAGCCTTCGAGACTCTCGGGGCAGTCACCGCCGGAGACATTGTTTTTGCTGGTATCCACCGTCGTAAAGACACTGTACGGGCAGCCATCATTGACGCCTTGATCATTGTACGGGGACAGCTTGACATAAAAAGTGGAATTGTGCGGGAAAGGGAACGGCTGGAATCCGGTTTCGTCCCCGAGATCCAAATGATCCACCACATCGTGACCGCCATCAGTAGTAGCAAGGGTGAGTTGGTAGCCGGTTGCTCCCGTGGCCGTGGTCCAGGCCAGCGGTGTATTGAGCGGCACATCCGTAGCATTGTCGGCGGGAACAATCATGACGCTGCATCCGGGGAGTTGTGGTTCGGTCTCTCCGGTGATATGGACGCGATAATCTTCATATTCCCCGTGTGCCAGGGTATCACACGGGTCATAATAGTGGTCCCGGCTCATCGAAATGCGCATCAAGGTAGAACCGGACAATGCGTCTTGCGGGATATGGATAGTGGCCGTGACTGACTTTTCGGGCGTGGCGTTTGGCGGTGCGGTCATTTTGACTTGCAAAACAGACTCCCAGGATTCGAAGATTTCATTCTGATTGAAGTCTATCCAAACCTGCCAGTACTCATCGTAGGTATAGTACTCGAATCCTCCCGTCAGTGTGATGGTGTAGTCCTGGCCTTTTTCCACATCGGTGGACAGGTATGAAAAATCGGAGTACGGCTTGCGGAACGAGGTATTGTCAATATCGCCCATTTGGACGCGCTTGATCCACTCCGCCCACGGATGATCGCTATATGGCACGCAATAGTTGGTAGTCGGCACGCCCTGAAAATCAGAACAAGGCGATGGGGGAACCATTAACGTCGTAACCTTGCAACCGGCATTGGCTGCATCCTGAAAGTAAACGACAAACTTACCGTCATTGATGAGATAAGGCCCGAAATCCAGGGGCTGGTCATAGCTACCACTGATTGTCTGTCCGTTGATGTTGGCCAGCCAGGAGCCGGACGCATGGAGCCCGTGAACCGTCATGTTGACCGAATAATGATCATCGTTCGGATCAATGGGTGTGCCCCAGTCATCGCAGAGCTTGTCATTTTGATCAATATACAAGATACAATCATCCTGGCCTCCGGTGCCGGTGATGAGCGCCGTATAGTCTTCGACTTCCCCGTTGGCCAAATCATCGCAAGGCCCCGTGGGATAGTCAAACAGCGAAACCATCACACGCATTCGCGTGTAACCTGTATCCGCCGCCGTGGGCACATGGAAGGAGCCGTACAGCTTGGCCACCTGGCCGCTACCGGTACCTTTCCCCTGAAAAACGACTTCGTCCGGCGACAAGATGCCATCTTTGTCTATATCCATCCAGACACGGAAATACGCGTCGTCCTGGGGGCGCTCCTTGTGGGCAACCAACTTGACGGACACCGGTTGGCTTTTGTCCATGTGGAAGGCCACATCCGTAAAGTCGTTGTACGGATTTTTGCCCGAATACTTCGGCAAAGCATTAAGCCTGACTTCTTTGAGATGGACATAGGTCACATTGCCCTGGGGCCGGCAATAGCGATAGACAATTTGGACGGGCAGCGAGGCCAAATTGGCCTGCCCTGCGGCATCAGTGGCTACCGCTTCCGGTACGCGTGCGGTCACCAAGCCGGGCTCGGCAGGATGGATGCGCACCGTATAAGATGTGCCGCTGCCGGCAAAATCGGACTTCCACGAATTGGTCACCTGGATATCATCTATCGAAAAACCGGTGACCGGCTTGTCAAATACAATCGTCAAGGTGAACGGCCCGGATACGATGTGGTTGTCCACATGCAGGGTGACGGCCGGCGGCTTGTCGGCACCTGCTTTGACAATGAAAAAACTGGGACGCCCGGTCAGTGGGATGCCGGTGGCATCCACCACGGAAGATTGGTGGGTATCAGAATAATCCCAATCGTAGCGGGTCAATTGGCTGATGCCCATTTCGGCAGGAAAAGAATACGTCGCCGAGGCGTATTCCGAATTGTCAATGACCGTTTTGGCCCACAAGACATAGACATAAGTGCCGTCAAAGCGCTTGAAAGCAAAGCCCTTGACCCCCTGGGGCACATTCAGCTGTGCGGTGCGCTGCGGGTCATACGTGGTCTCGGTAATAAAGTCCGCTACGGTCTTGAAGGCAATGGCCGAGTGGTTGCGCACCTGATTTTCCGGCTGGCCGGAAAACTTTTTGTAAAAGCCCATGGACTGAAACTCACTCTGAATCTCCCATTCATAGGCTTCGTCGTCAATGGAATAGACGTGCATTTGTATGACGTCGTTGATTTTGTTGAGAATGGCCGCTTTCATCAGGAAGTTGCACTGCCCTTCGTCGGATGCCAGCGATTCGACGGTAAACTTTTTGCGGGGCACGTTGGTCTCCGTGATGGTGCGAAGTTTTTTGGGATAGGTCACGCCGTCATAGCCATAATTGGCCAGTACGGCTTCATACTTGGCAAAGCGGTCGTCAAAGATCTGGCGGGCGGCCTCATCGGAAGTGCGCATATAGGCCCAATCCTGCACACTGTTGTCCCAGTGGCGCAGCGTGCCGTCAATGCTGGGATAAGAGTGAATGCCCAACACATCAAAATAAGCGCCGCCTTTGAGCGGAAATTCGGGGGTCACGCCACCATCCACGGGATTGTCGGTATTGCGCAGGATGGCATCCAGGAAAGACGGATAGCCCAGCCCGGCGACAACGACGTAGTCGCCCGGTGAGACGTATTTGACGACTTCATAAGCGATGCGCAGTGTGCGGATATAATGATAGATCGGGGCATACAGCTTGTAGTCACACGGCTCGGGATCGTTTTCCCACCAGTTGCCGGGCTGCCCGGGATTTTTCCAACCATTGTCAGTATAAGCAAAACCGGGCTCGTTCCAGATTTCCCAAAACTTGACGTAGTCTTTATACTTGGTGACGACCCGATACATGTAGAGCGCAAAGTAGTTTTCATCATTGACGGGGGTGCCGTTGGCACCGCCGTCCCAAATGGGCTTGTACAAATTCTTAAACATAGCACTCGGATGCCCGGGGCAATACTCCGTAAAGTCGCGCCATTCGTCGGCCGGTTCGCCGACGAAGGCGGTCAAGTCCTGCATGCCGAGATTGAAGTAATACTCAAACTCGTCCAATTCGATCTGGTCACCAAACTGATGGAGCACGCTATGCGCCAAGGACGGGCGCACGCTCCGCGCACCTACACCGGCAATACCGCGGGCGGGATTGCCAGCCACGAGATCGGCGGCGTCTTTATTGCTCCAGCCCAGGGGCAAATAGCCCAGGTTGCTGCCCGGGCGGAAATAGCCCGAATAAGGTACCACCACGTCGTTGGCGGTAAAGCTGACTTGCGCGGAAAGAGAGCCGAAAAACCACAGCAAAAAAAGAAAAAGCGTAATGTGGTGAATTTGGGTAATGAACCTCATGGGTTTATTGATTTGTGGAGTACTACACAATCAGCGATTGTATCATTGTCTCCGGGTGGGGGGAAAACCGGCGACGCCACGACTACACGGGTAGCCGAAGCGTCACCGTATCAGTTTTTGGGTATGGTTTTTCGGGGGAGGGGAGTTCATTGTGGACAACGGACTCAACAACCGAGTCCAAAATAGATACTCCCGCACGTGGGACGTAACGGCAAGACAATTCCCTAATTCAAAGCAAGAAAATACCACTTTTGGGGTAAGGTGTTTCCTTGAAGAGAAAGCCCGCAAGCATTTGGACGAATGCCCATTCGTCCAAATGCTTGCGGGCTAGGCAATGCTACCCAGACGGGTATTACATTATCAGGCGCACGCCGCCGAGCTCTTCGAGTTTGTAGGGGAAGCGGTCTCCCGGCGATCCGATAAACATAAAGTTGATCGGGATATTGTACTTCTTGGAAAACTCCTTGATG
>JALVEF010000152.1 GCA_027031185.1 Saprospiraceae bacterium | reverse complement strand
ATCACCGACCACCTGGGCGATCTGGCCGTCACCTTCCGGGAAGCTGATGACGGCCAACTTGAAGTGCTCCAGCGCCACTATTACTATCCCTTCGGGATGAACTTCCACCTCCAATCCCCGGTGATGAACACCACGACCGAAAATCGCTACCAATACAACGGCAAGGAACTGGAAAAGGATCCCCCCCGGCTTCCCCTTGCATGTCGTTCCACCCCAGGCCAGCGCGACACAAACCACTTCTCAAATCATCAATCGTTAATCTGTACTGAGCTTGTCGAAGTATCGGTGTTCGACATTCCCAACAAAACCTTTTCCCGCCTGTCCTGTTTAGACGATTACGGGGTGCCGGACCATGCATATTGCAGCGGCTGAGATTATACCCGTTGAACCTGCCCGGGTAATGCCGGGAAGGGACGACACGACAGGATGATTCTCTCTCCTCCATGCACCCCGCCAAAACCGGCGAATGATGAAGCGATTTTGGCTACTCGTGGTGCTGATGACTTTTCATGTGATATTGCGGGCACAGGCCGTGTTAGAAGGCCGGGTGACCGGTGCGGATACCGGCGAACCGCTGATGATCGCACCGTTGGTCATCTATACGGCTGACGGCAAAGAATTGGGTACCAATACCGACCAAACGGGCCATTATCGCCTGAAACTCAAGCCGGGAAAATACCGCATCACCGCCTCTTATGTAGGCTATGAAGCCCAAAGCCGCGAAGTGGTCCTGCACCCGCAGGACCATCGTACACTTGACTTTGCGTTGGCTCTTTCCTCTTCGGTCACTATCTGCCCGGTGATCCTGGTGGAGCAAAGGCCTTTCGTCGTACACAAGATGGACGGAGAAGCGTTGCGACAGGAGTATCTCGGCCAGGACGTCCCGTATGCTTTGCAGATGGCACCTTCGGTTGTGACCACATCCGATGCCGGGGCCGGCATCGGATATACCGGCTTGCGCATCCGCGGAATGGACCAAACGAATATCAATGTGACCCTCAACGGCATCCCGCTCAACGATGCGGAATCCCACCAGGTCTATTGGGTGGATTTGCCGGATTTGCCCGAAAGCACGGAAAGTGTCGAAATCGAGCGCGGAGTAGGCCCATCCACCAACGGGCCCGGGGCCTTTGGAGCGAATGTAAAGGTAAAAACCACGCGCCCGCGCGAGCGGGCGCAAACTTCTCTATCTTCTTCGATCGGTTCGTTTGGCACGCGCAGAATCGGCCTGACTATGCACACCGGCAAGCTGGGCAACCATTTTTCTTTTTTGGCGCACGCCGGGCGCATCATCTCCGACGGCTATATTGACCGGGCATCTTCCGGCTTGTCCTCTTACTATATCTCCGGCGCTTACGACAAGGGGGACAGCCATTGGCAGCTCAATGTCTTCTCCGGCCATGAGATCACCTATCAGGCGTGGAACGGCGTGCCGCTCTCTTATGTCACTGACCCCGCCAAACGCACCTACAATCCGGCCGGCCTGGACCGTCCCGATATGCCGCATCCCGATGAAGTGGATAATTACCGCCAGACGCATTATCAGCTCCTGTACCGCGAAGAATACCAATCCCGGATCTTCCCGCAAGGCCTTGTATTCTCCGGTGCCCTGTTTTACACCAGGGGGGCGGGTTATTATGAAAATTACAAGGCGGGGGCCGCCGTCGCAGACTATGGCCTGGCGCCTTCACTTATCGGGGACTCGCTGATCACTCATACGGACTTGATCCGCCGCAAGTGGCTGGACAATGACTTTTTCGGCGCCGCACTGGATGTACAACTCGGCTTGGGATATGACCATACCCTCCACCTGGGTACCATGACCAATTCTTATGAAGGCCGCCATTTCGGGCGCGTCATCTGGGCGCAAATCACGGCCCCAATGCCCGACTACGACTATTATCACAACACGGGAAATAAATTAGATAACAACCTGTACGGCAAGCTCACCTCCCGTTGGGGCAAGCACTGGCGCTCCTACCTGGACCTTCAGTGGCGTGCGGGAGTGTATGACCTGGCCGGGACCGATGACGACCAACGACACCTGGCCTTGCGTACCCGGTATGCGTTCTTTAATCCCAAATTCGGATTGACCTATAAGGCCGGTACCAATGTGGTTTATGCCTCCGTCGCGGTCGCCCACCGTGAGCCGAATCGCACCGACTACAAGGCAGCTTCGGACTCGTCTCTGCCCGTGCCGGAGCGCCTGACGGACCTGGAAGCAGGCTTGCGCCTGCGGCGCAATATGTGGAACCTGAACCTGAATGCCTTCTACATGCGCTATAAGAACCAGCTGGTGGCCACCGGCAAGCTGAATAACGTCGGCGCCTACATCCGCGTCAATATCCCGTCCAGCTATCGCACGGGGATGGAGTTTCAAGTGCAATACCGCCCCGCCAATCACTTGTCCCTGACAGGATGGGGCACGCTCAGCTCCAACAAAATCCGCCGCTTCGTCGAATATGTGGACAACTGGGACACCGGCCTGCAGGACAGCATCGTCCACGAAGGAACGGACCTGGCCTTCTCGCCGCGCATGACGGGCGGAATCCGGGGAGATTTTTCATTTTTCGCCCGACGGTTCCATATCAGCTGGCGCACCAAGTACGTCGGCGCGCAGTACCTGGACAATACCTCCAATCCCCATACGCGACTGGCGCCTTATTCATTCAGCGATTTGCTGCTCTCCTATAAGCACCAAACGAAAGCGGTGACGGCCTACCTGACTGCCAAGCTGGCCAATGTCTTCAATGCCCTGTACGTCTCCAATGGCTGGGCCTACCGCTTCCGCTATTCAGATAGCTATGACGACCCGTATGTGCAGCATGAGCAGGGAAATACCTACAGTATGGTGGGCTTGTATCCCCAGGCCGGCCGGCATTTCCTGATTGGCCTGCGCCTGGAGCTTTAATCAATTATGAATTACAAATTACCTTCACTGAACAGGTAAAAGAGATTACACGCCCGTTGGGCGTGTTGGGTATTAGAGCGTGGCACATACTTGCCTTGTCGAACAAGTGCCTTCCCCGGGTACGGGGCAGGCAAGTGCGGAACAGATAAAAGCGGCAAAATATACTCGTTACGAACAGGTTTGGGACAAGTCTTGGGAATGTCGAACAAGGATTAACGAATGAAGATTTGAGAAGTGGGCGCTTCGTCAGTCTCGGTCGGTGAGCGAATATAGAAGTCAGCCTGACGGTGCATCTAAGCGGGATTCATTCGCAAATCCCAAATCCCAAATCGAAAATCGTAAATCGTAAATCTGAAATCCTGTACGTCCCAAAACAAATCGCTTTGAGTATAAAAGGAGCTTTAGCCCCGGAACCAGTGTACAGGATTAGAGTATCCGGCCTATTTTGCCGGCGCCCGCCGGCAAAATAGGCCTTACCTTTCTTGTATTTGCATTGCATTTCTTTGCTTTGCCGGCGAAAAGCAGCGAAACAAAAGGCCATTTTAGCGCAAAAACAGCGGGTGCCTAAACAGTTACCAAAAATCACTTTGTCCATCGCTCCGACATATAAAAGCGCCCTGATCCGCCTCCACATCAGCGTCTTCCTGTGGGGCTTTACGGCCATCCTGGGTAAGCTCATCACACTGCCCAGTGCGCAACTGGTGTGGTGGCGTATGAGCCTGGCTGTTGTCCTGCTCCTGCTTTGGCGGCCGGTGCGGCGCGCCCTGCGCCGCACCACATGGCGCAATGCGGGGCCCGTCTTTGCCAGTGGAGCGCTGCTGGCGCTCCACTGGGTACTGTTTTATGCTTCTGTCAAAAGGGGTAATCCCACGACGGCCCTGATCGGGCTTTCTCTGACCTCTTTTTTCACGGCGGTGCTGGAACCGCTCTTCTTTCGCCGGCGGCCCGAGTGGAGAGACTGGCTGATCGGCCTGCTCGTCCTGCCCGGCATGATGTTGATTTACCAAAATGCAGACGTGCGCCTGACCACCGGACTATGGCTGGGCATCGGGGCCGCCATAGTCCTGGCCGTGTTTTCCGTCTTGTCCAAGAAATTTATCGTCAGCCGCGATGTGGCGGGTATGACCTTTTGGCAAATGGCCGGTGGCGCTATGGCGCTGACACTCGTCGGGCCGATGCTGCTACACTGGAACGGTATCGGGGCATTGCCTTCGCTACAAGACTTTTT
>JALVEF010000151.1 GCA_027031185.1 Saprospiraceae bacterium | reverse complement strand
CAGCTTTGTGTCAATGATTTTATACCGCCGCCTGCCCCACAGAGTGACTGCGACCAAGCCGTCTTGCTCTGTGACAAGAGCAGTTTCCAGGTGGAGAGTCTCATCGGCACCGGCAATGATCATAATGAGATTGATCCCAACTCGTGTATCCAACAGGAATTTGCTTCATCGTGGTACAAGTGGACCTGTGACCAGTCCGGCACGCTGACGTTTACCATTACGCCCAATAACTATGACCCGTCCAAAGAGACCGATGATATTGACTTTGCGGTCTATCGGCTGCCGGGCGGGTTGGACGATTGTGCCAATAAGGAGCTGGTGCGCTGCATGGCGTCGGGCGCCAATCTGGGGCAGCCGTATTCAAAATGGGCCATTTGCAACGGGCCCACGGGCTTGAGCGAGTCTTCAACGGATGTGTCCGAGGAGCCCGGTTGTAACAACGGTTCTGACAATTTTGTAGCGGCACTGGATATGCAAAGCGGGGAGAGCTATGCACTGGTGATTATGAATTACAGTCAGACCGGTCAGGGCTTTTCTATCAATTTTGGTGGTACGGGCACCTTTCTGGGGCCAAAGATAGACCTGTCGGTGGATGCAGTGGCCGAATTTGAATGTGACAAGACGATCACGTTTACGGATAGTGCGGTGGCCAATGTGGGGCAAATCGTCTCGTGGAATTGGAATTTTGGCGCCGGGGCCAATCCGTTGTCGGCGACGACGCCCGGGCCGCACGATGTAATATATGACTCGTTTGGGGACAAGGTAGCGGCACTGACGGTCGAGTCGGATGCCGGCTGCCGTGTGACGAAGATCGTAAATTTCTTTGTAGAGCCTTGTTGTCAGGACTTTCCCGACCTGGACGTTTCGGCGGAATTGACGGACAATTTGTGCTATGGCGACAGTTCGGGGCAGATATTGGCGACGGGCATTTTGGGCAATCCACCGTATCAGTACAGTTTGGACGGGATGAATTTTGCGCCAAGTCCGTTGTTTGCCGGTCTGCCGCAAGGCAATTATACGGTGGTGGTACAGGACCGCAAAGGCTGTGTGGACAGTGTGGAAGTGACGTTGGTGGATCCGCCCAAGTTGGTAGTAGATGCCGGGCCGGATACCACCATCACTTTGGGAGATTCGGTCTTCATTTCTGCGCTGTATTCCCCTCAAATATATGATGTGGTGGCACAGTGGATCGGCCATCCGGACTGGGTACGGTGTGATACTTGTTTGAGCAGTATTTTCCGCCCGTTCCGGACGACGGACTATGTGATCGAGGTGGTCAATGAAAACGGCTGTGTGGCACGGGACACGCTCCATTTTAGGGTCAATATCATCCGGCCGTTTTATGCGCCCAACGCGTTTTCGCCCAACGGAGACGGTATCAATGACTTGTTTTCGTTGTATAGTACCGGCATCGCCGTTGACGTAGATGAATTGATGGTTTTTGACCGGTGGGGCGATATGGTGTACCGGGATACGCATGTGCCGCTCAACAATCCGGCGGCCGGCTGGGACGGTACCTTCCGCGGCAAACCGATGAATCCGGGCGTGTATGTGTGGGTGGCGAAGGTGCGCTATCTCGATGATGAGGTGGTGCTGTTTTCCGGCGATGTGACGTTGGTGAAGTAGATTTTGCCGAATCGGCCCATGGGATGAGGGGCAAGCGAATAGGTTTTCCATGCGCGTAATCGTACTGCCGGGCTGGTACCCGGGCAAATACACGCCGGCCAATGGCAATTTTTTCCGGGAGCAGGTGCGCTTGCTCCGGCAATCGGGTGTGGAAGCGAGTGTGCTTTTTGCGGATTTGGATTTTCGATATTATCTCAATGGGCGTTTTTCCCGGCCCCAAGCCTCCTTTGTCGTTGAGGAAGGCGTGCCGGTCTATCGGCTTTCCGGTGGTGGCCTGCCCAAGCGGCATCCGCTGCTGTTGAACCGGTGGGCGCGCCATTATTTTCGCCTGTTTGATGCGTATGTGGCGCGCCGGGGGCGCCCCGATCTTTTTCACGGCCACACCTTCTGGGGCGGCTATATCGCCCGGCAATTGAGTCGCCGGTACGGCATCCCATACGTGGTGACCGAACATGCTACGAAGGTGTTGGACGGGCGATATGCGCCGTGGCAGGGCCAATTTTACCGGGATATCTATGCGGACGCGACGCACGTCGTGGCGGTGAGCCGCCCCCTGGCGGCAGCGATGGAGACGCAATTCGGGGTGCGTGAAGTGGAAGTCATCCCCAATTATATAGACCCGGATCTGTTTTTTCCGCGCGAGCGACGCCCGGGCGGGCGCGCTCGCTTCGTGGCAGTGGGCGACTTGATACCGAGAAAGCGTTTTGACTTGTTGTTGGAGGCCTTGCATCTCTTTGGGCCGGCTGTCCGCCCGGAATTGGTTATTGTAGGGGACGGCCCCTTGCGGGGCCGTTTGGTGCGGCAGGTGCAGGCACGGGGACTGGGCGACGATGTGACCTTTACGGGCTACCTGGAGCCGGCGGCGGTGGCGAAGCAGATGCAACAAGCAGACTTCCTGGTATCTGCCAGTGACGTGGAGACGTTCGGTATTGTGTTGGCGGAGGCGATGGCCTGTGGTTTGCCGGTGGTGGCGACCGGGAGCGGCGGGCCCTCGGATGTGATCACTCCGGGCACGGGTTTGCTGGTGAGGCCGGGTGATGCCGGAGCATTGTCCGCGGGAATGAAACAACTCATCGAAGAAGATGCGAGCTATGACCGCATACAAATACGCGAATACGCGGTCTCTCGCTTTGGCAAGGAAGCTGTCTTGCGACGCATCATCGAAGTGTACGAGGCGGTGCGGCGTCAGGCCATGAGCTGACGGTACAAGTCCGATAATTTTGTGGCGTTTTGTTTGATATGGTAGTGCGCCAATACACGCGCGCGCGCAGCGTGCGCAAACTCATCAAATTCTTCTTGTCCCATCCGGCAGAAGCGGATGATATGCCGTGCCAATGCGTCCACGTCCGTTTCGGGTGCCAACAGGCCGGTTTGCCCGTCGGCGACGAAGGTGGGAATATCACAATGTTCGGTTGCAATGACGGGCATGCCGGTGGCCTGGGCTTCGAGCAGCGTGACGGGTGCGCCCCCTTCGCAATCGCGATCGGCGGCATAGCGGGATGGCTGGATGAATACGTGGTAGTCTTTCAATAAGTCGGGCAACTGTTCATACGGAACCGGCCCGGTGATGTGTACTTTTGCTTCCAATCCGTGGGTGCGGACGTATGCGTGCACGGCTTTTGCTACTTCGGATGTGCCGTCGCTGCCGACCAGGCGCAGGTATAGATTGGGATACTCCGCCAGGGCGCGGTGGAAGGCCTTGACGGTGTCCATGAAGCCTTTCTTTTCGGTGAATCGTGCCACTTGTACCAGGCGGAGCCGGCCCGGGGCCTTGGTTCTGTGGTAAAAGGGGACATCCCCGGGGCGGATGCCCAGGGGAATGACGTGGATTTTGTCTTCGGGGCAGCCGTGGCGGCGCAGGATGGAAGCACCGTGCGGGCCTTCACATACGAAGGCATCGGCTCGCTCGAACAGCTGACGATAGCGTTTTTTATAGACGGGATGTGTGTGGGGCAGGCGCTCGTAATCCCAACCGTAAAAGGAAACGACAAAGGGCACGCCCAGGCGGCGGGGGATGGCACGGTAAAACCAGGCCACGGGGGCAAAATGGGCATGGACGATGTCAATTTTGTTCTCGCTTGCAAACCGGGCGATGTCGTTCAGGTAACGGCGGGGAAACTTAAACAGCCGCAGGAAAATCTTTTCCGGCAGTTCCAGCGGGTGGTTTGAACGCAAGCGTTCGTAACGTTTTTCCAAGTTTCCGAAAGTCCGGTCGGAGAAGGTAAATACCGGATCGCGGAAGCGATTGTCATCTGTATAATGTTTGGCGGCGATGAAGGTGCGGGTATCAGGGGCGTGGCGGATGAGCCGGTAAGCCCAGTTTTCGGTTTGGGGCAGGTAGGTGCCGAACAGGTGCAGGATGTGTAGCGGTTGTTTCATGAAAACGGATCCAAAGGCTCAATGGTTGAGCTTACTCCAAAAACTACGGCAAAAATCGGCCCCGCACTTACTTGCTTTTCAGGATTTTGGCTTTGGTCCATCCGCATAGGCCTTTTGGCAAGATGAGCGCTATATCACTCCG
>JALVEF010000150.1 GCA_027031185.1 Saprospiraceae bacterium | reverse complement strand
CTCCGGATTGATAAAGCCGCCGTAAGGTGCCAGATGCAGTTTCTCCACGCGGGCCAATACCTCGCGATGCAAGTCCTGATCCAGCTTGCGCCCGTAGGTCTCAAAAAGATGCTTGACGGCCGCGTAATCGCCCTCGGACTTGATGCGCTGGGTCTCGCGCAACAGCTGCCCGAACAAGTCGCGCAACTTATCATAGTCCTTGATGTCAAAATAGGTCTTGCCATCGCGCACCACCTTCTCAATGACGTGATCTTTTTGGCCATGCTCATAGGCCCAGAGCGCCACCATCTGGCGATTGCGCATGTGCGCTTCTTCGAGATCCTTGCCGGGCTTGATGCGGCGCATCTGCTCGAGCAGACCGTTGCGGATATAGTCGTCATAAGCCGCTTTGCCCGCCTCCAGGTTGGGCAGCAGGCCCAGCTCCACCAACTTGGGATCCATCAGGTAGTACAGGCCCACCAGATCGGCGCGGGCCTCTTCGAGCGGGGAGGCGTAGCTCTTTAGCGTCTCTTTGGGCGTGCCGACACCCGGATTGAGCTGGCCCGAGGCATGGCCGATGACTTCATGCAAGGCCGTGTGCATCTTGTCGGCGATGTCGCCGTACTTCTCCACGCGTTGGATTTCCTCTTCGTCGTTGGCAAATTCGTGGAGCAGACTGCCTGCCGATGCTTTGGCGTAGGCTTCGATCAGATTGCCCAGACTCACCGACTTGGAGCCGTACTTGGCGCGAATCCAGTTGGCATTGGGCAGATTCACACCGATTGGTGTGGACGGCGAGGCGTCACCGGCCTCCGCCGCCACATTGACGACTTTGTATGAGACGCCGACGACTTTTTTCTTTTTATGCGCATCCATGATGGGCGAATGGTCTTCAAACCACTGGGCATTGGCAGCGACCGCCGCCATCCGCTTGGATGCTTCAAAGTCCGTGATCTCCAAAATGTGCTCGTACGAGCCCCGGAAGCCCATCGGGTCATTATAGACTTCGATAAATGAATTGATATAGTCCACATCGCCCGAAGTGGTCTTGACCCACTGGATATTGTAGTCGTCCCAGGTCTTCAGGTCGCCGGTGCGATAATATTGGATAAGCAGGTCCAGACCCTTGCGCTGGTCTTCGTTTTCAGCGACGGTTTTTGCCTTTTCGAGCCAATAGATGACGTGCTTGATGGCCGGTCCGTACATGCCGTTCAAGGTCCACTTGGCTTCTTCCAACATACCGTCCGGGCGCCGGATCAGCTTGGAGTTCAATCCATAAGACAGTGGCTCGTCACCTGCCTTGGCCAAAATGGGCTTGTAGAAGTCTTCGACTTCTTTTTGGGTGATATCCGGATCGTAAAAATTGACAGCCGATGTCTTGACGATATCTTTGGACGGATCCAGTTGTACTTTTTTGTTGTCAAAAGCCGGGTCGAAGATGGCACGCATGGCCTCGCCGGAGAGTTTGGCGCCGGCCTGTGCCATCCACTGCTCAAACGTTGCACGAGTGAAGCCCGGAACAAATTTATCATAGCTATAATGATGATGGATGCCGTTGGAAAACCACACATTTTTCAGGTACAGGACAAAGGCATCCCACTCTTTGCCTTTCTTGTCCACTTTGTCCGATGTATAGATCTTTTCGAGGGCCTTGCGGATTTCCAAATTGTGGCGATAGTTTTGATCCCAAATGATGTCGCGCCCGCTATAACCGGCCTGTGCCAGATAATAGACCAGTTTCTTTTGATTCAGTGTCAGCTTGTCAAAGCCTGGCACCTTGTAGCGCATGATTTTCTTGTCCGCAAAGCGGTCCACGACCCACTTCCATTGGGCCTCACCGGCGGTGTCCTTGTCTTCGGTTTGGGTTTGGTTGGCCGGCTCCGGCAGTTGACAGGCCGCCAGGGCCAGAAGCAGGAGAAAGAAGTGCATCATTTGGTACTTACGCATCGCTGTTTTTTTTTGCGCACAAGGTACGGAGAAAATCACTCACGCCGCGCCGTGGCCGCCTGCCGGGCACGCTCCCGGTACCGTGCGGCGGTGGCTGCCGGATCGGCAGCGCGGTATATTCCCCGCCCGACGATGATGAAGTCGGTGCCGTATTCACCAAAAACCTTTTCGGGTGTATGGTAGCGCTGCCCTTTTTTATCTCCCTTGACATCCAGATGGACGCCCGGGGTAAACTTCAACAAGTGGGGCGGCACGGGATGGTCCTGGGCGACCACCCCCACCACCGCATCCGTATGCCGCAGGACCACTTCCATCGCCCGCTGCCGGTAGTGCGCATCCGTCAGCGTGTCTGCCGTGGACATCTGCACGATGGGCACGATGCCGATCTCCGGAGCAGCGCGCTTCAATGCCACGATGCTACCCTCGCCCGCCGTGACGTGCACCGTCACCATATCTGCCCAATCGGCAATGTGGTGCACACCCTTGGTCAATTGTATAACAGCCGTATGGCCGATATCCGCCAATTTGCGGTCCTCGAAGAGCAGGAAACGATGGTCTTGCGCCAGAGCCCGAAGCCGCTTTATCAATGCCGGACTGAAGTCCTCAATGATATCCGCGTGTACTTTCAGGGCCGCGATGTGCGGGCCGACGGCAGCAGCCAGGGCCAGCAATTCGTGCGCTGTCGTTACATCGGCGGAGCAGATCAGATGGGTCTGTTTCTCCCGGCGGATGTCCACCAGGCGGCGCGCCACGGGATGAGCCGGCATCCGCTCGCCGGGCCGGGCTGCGGGCGCGATGTCCACCTGCCGGTGCTGTTCCAGAAATTGCAGCACCTTTTCCCGCATCGCCGCATCCAGCTTGCCCGCTTCATATAAGCCGTCAATAAGCTGACGAATGGTAAACAGCGCGCGCACGCGATAGCCGGCGCGTTCCAGGCGCGCCCGGCCGCCTTGTTGGCGATCTATGACCACCGCGATATCCCGCACCTGCAAGCCTTCCTCCTTCAATGCCGGAATCGTCTCGAGCAGGCTCTTGCCACTCGTGATGACATCCTCAACGACGAGGGCCGACTGGCCGGAATGGTAGATGCCTTCGATCAGTTTCTTGGTGCCGTATGCCTTGGTTTCCTTCCGCTTCATAATGAGCGGCACACCGGAATCCAGTGACATGGCCGTGGCCAGCGGCAAGGCCGCATAGGGGACGCCGCAGATCAGATCAAAATCTTTTTCGGGAAAGCGGGCTAGCAGCTGACGACTAAGCGCGGCGAGCAAATCCGGTCTCGAGGCGATGGCCCGCAAGTCCACGTAGAACGGAGACCGGATCCCGCTCTTGAGCCGGAAGTCCCCGAAACGGACGATGCCCAATTCAAAAAACTGCTCCATCAAATCCCGGCGCTCACTCATAGTATTCGCTTTGGTTCAAAGGTACGAATTGACAGCAAACCGTCACCGACGTACATTCATTCTAAAATCTCAAATCGGTGTTCCTTGTTCGATGTTCTTTCCGTCCCAAAACAAATCGCTTTGGGTATAACAGGTACAAATTACAAATCCTTATTCCTTGGGGACGCGGGATGGCAATATCACAAAAGTTTTACCTTTGGCACCGGAACAACTGTCACACTATGCCAAAGAAACACGGAGATACGTTTATTGTAGAGGGCGGCCACCGGTTAATAGGTGAACTGCACCCCCAAGGTGCTAAGAACGAGGCCCTCCAGATATTGAGTGCCGTTCTCCTGACCAAAGAGAAAGTCACGGTATCCAACGTGCCCGACATTCTGGACGTCAGGCGACTACTCAGTCTATTAAAAGGTCTCGGCGTCAAGGTGCGAAAAAAAGCCCCTGGCACATTTGTCCTGCAAGCAGATGATATAGATCTGGACTACGTCAACTCACCGGCTTATCGCGAAGACGCCTCCAAAATCCGCGGCTCCGTCATGTTTCTCGGGCCGATGCTGGCACGCTTCGGACGCGCCTATGTGCCGCGCCCCGGCGGCGACAAGATCGGACGCCGGCGAATAGACGCCCACCTGTCCGGTCTCGAAAAATTGGGCGCCAAATTCAGCTACAGCGAAGCGGAAAATGCCTTCCTGCTCACAGCGCCCAAGGGCCTGAAGGGCAACTTCATCTGGATGGAGGAGATCTCCGTCACCGGCACGGCCAACGTCCTGATGGCCTCCGTTCGCGCCAAAGGCGAGACCACCATCTACAATGCAGCCTGTGAACCTTACATCCAACAGCTGTGTAA
>JALVEF010000149.1 GCA_027031185.1 Saprospiraceae bacterium | reverse complement strand
ATTCTTTTTGTATGATGAAGGCCATTTGCTACGCACTTTGGGCAAGTAAGTGCGGGACGTTGAATACTTTGTGTTGAATGGCAGCCACCGCTACCCTGTCTCAATCCTATCAACGCGAAGCGTTGAACCCGTTTGCCGTTTACCCTGGACCTTGGACCGTCCCGCACTTACTTGCTTTGCTTGATTTAGGCTTTGGTCCTTCCGCTTATGCTTTTTGTATGATGAAGGCCATTTGCTACGCACTTTGGGCAAGTAAGTGCGGGACGTTGAATACTTTGTGTTGAATGGCGCCCACCGCTACCCTGTCTCAATCCTATCAACGCGAAGCGTTGAACCCGTTTACCCTTGACCTTGGACCTTGGACCGTCAATCCGTGAGTGCAGGGTATTTTTCATTTTTAATTTTTCATTTTTAATTATTAATTGGCTTTGCCGCCCTACGGGGCCACTTGGCCAATTACTCGCCGGAGGAGGAGACGGTCCCGTGCAGTGCCCGTATAGTTGGACAAGACAACGTCGGCCTTGTGGTAGTCATCCAGTCTTTGCCGGTGAAGCCGGAGGATGGTCTGCAACAAAGGGCCGGCATCCAAATCGCGCAGCAAGGGACGGGTCTGCTTTTTGCGCAGTAGCCGCCGGTACAAGATGCCCACCGGTGTGTCGAGGAATACGGTAATGCCCTTTTGCCGGCAATGTTGCCGGATGGTCGGATCGGTATAACTGCCGCCGCCGAGCGAAAAAACTACCCGTTGGTCATCTGACCGGGTGTGTCGTTGCAAAGTATCCAATTCCAGTCGCCGGAAGCCGGCCTCGCCCAGTCGCTCAAATACCTCGTTGATGGTGGCGCCTTGCTCCTGCTCGATCAACTGATCCAGATCCCGAAAGGCCCACCCCAGACTTTGGGCCGCAATGCGGCCGTTTTTGGTCTTGCCCGAAGCCATAAAACCGGTCACAAAGACGTACATCAATCCCGGAGTAATTTCAAGGCGTCCGGCACTGTTTCCACGGGGAATTTGCAGACGTGATTGCGGCAGACGTAAATTTTGTCTTGTCCGGGCACGATGCGGTCTTCGAGCAGGCCGATGGTGGCTCTGTCGGTGGCACCGGCATACAGGACGTCCGGCAGGTAGTGCCGCGACATTTCGGCGCGCAATTCGTGGGCACGCGGGCCGGCAAATACCACTTCGTAAAACGGGGTGGCCATCTCACTGTACAGCGTGAGCCAGTTGGCATAAAAATAGGCTTGGTCCGCATAAAGGAAACTGCGCTTCATGTTGCGGAGCATCGTGCGGGCGCGGTCTGCATAACCGGCATCATAAAAGTAATGGTGCAACTTCCACAGCACCCGCCCCAGGGTCGAATTGGAGGCCGGTATGACATTGTCGGACAGTTCTTTTTTGCGGACCACCAACGGCGGGTCCAGGTCGGATGTATAGTAGTACAAGCCGGTAGAGGCGTCGTAGAAGTGTTGAAGGGCATAGTCGGTGAGTTTCTTTGAGCGGTAGAGCCATTGCTCGTCAAAAGTGGCTTCGTACAGGCGGATAAAGGCATCGGCCAGGAGGGCATAGTCGTCCAGAAAGGCATTGATGGAGGCCTTGCCGTCTTTGTAGTTGCGCCACAGGCGGCCGTCGTCCTGCATCATCGTGCCGGCGAGAAATTGGGCGTTATTGAGCGCGCGGTCCAGGTATTCGGGCTTGCCAAAGGCGAGATAGGCGTCCACAAGGCCTTTGAGCATCAGGGCATTCCAGGAGGTGAGCACCTTGTCATCGGTACGCGGCCGTACACGTTTGGCGCGCGCTTGGAGAAGCAATTGGCGAGTTTGGTCGCGCATCTTCCGGGCCGCTTCAATGCCCAGTCCGTGCCGTTTGGCGACGCGATCCAGTGGTTCGGTGACGTGCAGGATATTCTTGCCGTGCTCCCAGTTGCCGGCCTGGGTCAGGTTGTAATAGTCTTTGACAAAGCTGAATAGCTGGTCATCGTTTAGCACCTGCCGGACTTCGACCAGTGTCCAGACGTAAAACTTGCCTTCCTCGCCATCGGAATCGGCATCGAGCGAGGAATAAAAGCCGCCGGCAGGGTCGGACAGTTCGCGATTGACAAAACGGATGGTCTCATCCACGACGCGGCGGTACAGGTCCTTTTGGGTGACTTTCCAGGCATTGGCATAGAGACTGACGAGCTGGCCGTTGTCGTAGAGCATTTTCTCAAAGTGGGGCACCAGCCACCGGTCATCGGTGGAATACCGGGCAAAGCCGCCGCCCACCTGGTCGTAAATGCCGCCACGCGCCATGTGATCCAAGGTGACTTCGACGGCTTCACGTGTCTTGGGGGCAGCGGTGAGTTTGTACTGCCGGAGCAGGTAGGCATAATTGACCGGCATGGGGAACTTAGGCCGTCCGGCGCGCCCACCGAGTTGATAATCAATGATTTGTAGCATGTTGCGCGTAGCGGTCGAGAGATCTTCGGGCCGGGGCAATTCGTCCGGAGCACCTACGGGAACCTGGTCCACTTGCTGAAGGCCCCTGGCGATGGCTTCGGCGCCCTTTTGGAGGCGCTGCGGGTCATCGCGGTACATATCGGCGAAGTAGGTGAGAATCTCCATCCAGTCCTGTTTGGGAAAGTAGGTGCCGGCCCAGAAGGGGCGCCCGTCGGGCAGCGCGAAGGCATTGAGCGGCCAACCGCAGGATCCGCGACCGGACAGGTGGCAAGCCGTCATATACACATTGTCTATGTCCGGGCGTTCTTCGCGATCTACTTTGATGCAGACGAAGTGGTCATTCATGAGCTTGGCGACGGCGGTATCTTCAAAGGATTCGTGCTCCATCACGTGACACCAGTGGCAGGCAGCATATCCGATGCTGACGATGAGCAGTTTATTTTCTTTTTGAGCCTTTTCAAGTGCTTCCTTTCCCCAAGGGTACCAGTTGACCGGATTATGGGCATGTTGGAGCAGGTAAGGACTGGACTCGTGGATCAGATGGTTGGTGAAGGCGTGTTTTTCTTTAGCCATTTGTGGATCGCTTTTTTGCTGACACCGGGACGAGAGTGCCAAAAGGGCCAGGCTTAAGGACAGGAGCCACCGCATACTGGTTCGATTTAGCGCCGGCAGTCGTTGGTGCTGCCGGATTCTCAAAGTTACGAAAAATCCTATCTTGCGGCGGAAAGAGAAAAGAGTTTTGCCGCCGGTGGCGGCAGATGTTTTCGTCTGTACTGGCTTTAATCGGTACGTTGTTGGCAGCCGGCTGGGTGTGGTAATGCGCCACACATTGCCTGGCCATGTTTTCCGGGTGGGCAAAATGGGCAGGTATGCCGGTAGTGCCGCATTAGGATAGATAATGAGTGGGATGCCCAACAGCAAACGTCTGCTGGCCCTGGATGTATTCCGGGGCCTGACGATGGCCTTGATGATCCTGGTGAATACGCCGGGCAGTTGGGCGTATGTATATCCGCCTTTCCGGCATGCGGAGTGGCATGGATTGACGTTGACGGATTTGGTGTTTCCGTTTTTCCTGTACATCGTGGGCGTGAGCCTGTATCTGGTGCAGCGGCGTCGGCCGCTGCACCTGCGGCGTATCTGGCGACGGGCTTTTCGGCTGGTGCTGATCGGTTGGTTGTTGCGCGCTTTTCCTTTTACGGAAATCCGGCCGTCGCATTTCCGGTTTATGGGTGTGTTGCCGCGCATTGGTTTGGCCTACGGCCTGTCGGCCACGATGGTCAAGTACATGTCGCGGCGGCAGTTGATAGTGGCGATGGCGGTCCTATTGGCCGGTTATTGGGGGGTACTGGTCTATTATGGACAGGGTGCGCCTTACGCTTTGGAGACCAATGCCGTGCGGCGGTTGGATTTGTGGTTGTTTGGTGCCGGCCATTTGTGGCACGGCAAGGAGATAGCCTTTGATCCGGAGGGTATTTTGAGTACTTTTCCAGCGGTGGTGACGGTATTGCTGGGCTATTTTTCGGGGATATGGATACGCGAGGGTCGTGCCGGTCGCGATTTGATGGTCTGGGGGACGGCACTTGTAGGGGCGGGGAGTCTGTGGGGCGTGGTGTTTCCCGTCAATAAGTCGCTGTGGACGAGCAGCTACGTGCTGGTGACGGGCGGGCTGGCGATGTGGTTATTGGCCTTGTTGTGGTGGGTATTGGAAGTCAGGCAATGGAGACGCTGGAGCCGGCCGTTTGAGATATTT
>JALVEF010000148.1 GCA_027031185.1 Saprospiraceae bacterium | reverse complement strand
TGTACATTAAATTTTCGATGCGTAGCAGCGCTACGTGAGAAAATTTTTGCAAAAACAGGGGCAAAAAGGCCATTTTAGCGCAAAAACAGCGGGTACCTAAACAGTTACAATTTCAAAGCCACAAATCGTAACCGTTTAGGTGCTCCTGTTTTTAGCACAAAAACAGCGGGTACCCAAACAGTTACTTATGATCTACAAAAGCCGGTGGCGACACCACGGTGGCGATCACAAATCTACGCTGCCCCCGGCCCGGCGGATGTCCCACCACGGACACTCACCTCCATTGGGCCGCATACAGCCGCCCAACTGTCTCCGCCAAGACAGGTAGCGGCCCTGCCGTGCATCGGTGCATTCCGCAGACAGCGGACCGGAGCGTACATTTTTTGTCAAAAAGGACTATCTTTGCCGCCACCAATGCGCACGTGGCGGAATTGGTAGACGCGCAAGGTTGAGGGCCTTGTGTCCGCTAAGGACGTGCTGGTTCGACTCCAGTCGTGCGCACAGAGGCCCGCCGTCGGCGGGCTTTTTTATACACCGGCTCCCGCCGGTACCAAATACAAGGCATCGTGAAAAAACACAACTTCTTCGCCGGTCCGGCGATCCTGCCGCAACCCGTACTCCGACAGGCCTCCAAAGCGGCGTGGCGCTTTGATGATATGGGCTTGTCCATCTTGGAGATCTCCCACCGGAGTCCGCAGTTCGGCCAGGTCATTCGCCGCGCCCGCCATCTGATCCGGGAGTTGCTGGCACTGCCCGACGGCTATCACGTCCTGTTCACCACGGGTGGAGCCAGTACCCAGTTTTTCATGGTGCCTATGAACTTGCTCAATCCGGATGAGACGGCCTACTACGTCAATACCGGCACCTGGTCCACCAAAGCCATTGCCGAAGCCCGTCACTTCGGCCAAGTGGTGGAGTTGGCTTCTTCAGCCGATCGGGGGTTTAATTACATTCCCTCGTTCCGCGTCCCGCGTGGCGGCAAATACCTCCACCTGACGAGCAACAACACGATCTACGGCACCCAGTATCAGCGCTTCCCGAAGAGCGATATCCCGATCGTGTGCGACATGTCGTCTGATTTCCTGAGCCGGCCGCTGGATGTCCGTCCCTTCGGCCTGATCTACGCCGGCGCACAGAAGAATCTGGGCCCGGCCGGTGTGACCGTCGTGATTGTCCGGGAAGATCTCCTGGGGACGGTGCAGCGCCACATCCCTACCCTGCTCAACTATGAGATCTTCATCAAGAAAGAGTCTATGTTCAATACGCCGCCGGTCTTTCCGATCTATGTGTCCATGCTGACCCTCGAATGGATCAAGGAAAAAGGCGGCCTGGAAAAGATGGAACGGCGCAATAAGTCCAAGGCCCGCCTGTTGTACAATGAGTTGGACCGCAATCCGCTGTTCGAGGCCAATGTGCCAAACAAGCGGCACCGTTCGCTGATGAATGTCACGTTCCGTCTCACGCGCCCGGAGTTGGAGGCCGACTTCCTGTCTGAGGCCGAAGCGGCCGGCATCATTGGTATCAAAGGCCACCGGTCGGTGGGCGGCTTCCGGGCTTCCATATACAATGCCATGCCGCGAAGTAGTGTCAAGCTGTTGGTGGACCTGATGGCAGATTTTGCACAGCGCAAAGCTTAGACTGATGGCGTACAAATCATATCTCGAAGTGGATGGTTTGCGTGTGCCGATGGCCGTCTATGTAGAAGCCCGTCCCAACGTTCGTTATTCCATCACGGCACATAAAATAAATGTGCGCATCCCTCGGGGGATGCGCGAGGGTGAATTCAAAGAGCTGCTCGAAAAGCTCCACGTCTGGGTATCCGATGTGTTTCGGCGCCGGCCTGATTTGCGTCGTTGCTTTGTCACACGGTCTTACCGGCACGGTGATACGGTGCAGGTGGGCTCCCGCAAGTATGTGTTGGATATCCGGCCTGCTCCAAATAAAAATCACTGGGGGCGTCTGGACGGACAGACTATGTATATCAAGCTGGTGGATATCAGCTCTGCCGAAGAGCGGCAGCGTGCGCTCAAATCGCTTATGTATCGTCTAGTAGCCCAGGACTTTTTACCGGAAGTGACGGCCCGCGTATTCGAGTTGAATGACCGGTACTTTGGGGAGACCGTTCGCAAAGTGAGCCTGCGCTATACCAGAAGCCGCTGGGGTAGTTGTTCGCGCACCGGAAATATCAGCTTGTCCACCCTGCTGTTATTTGCTCCGCAAGAAGTGATGGATCAAGTCATCATTCACGAGCTGGCGCATCTCAAAGAGCCCAATCATTCGCCGGCTTTTTGGGCTTGGGTTAAAAAGGCCATGCCGGATTACAAGGAAAAAGCCGCCTGGCTCCGCAAGCATGGGCCCAGCCTGGGGTTTTGAGTTCCAAGCGCCCGCCCTATACGCACGCCCGTGCGTATAGGGCGGGCGCGCCGGGCAAAAGCGTCCGGTTTGCCAAACCACCACCAGCACTTCCATTCAGGCAAAGACCGGCAGTGCCAGACATCCGGTTTGCCTCTCATTCGCGCTCATTCGCGGCATCTATCCGCCTGCGGTCGCTGAGCGCTGCCCTTGGCCACTGCGGTCGGTGTGAGCAGTGAGCTTGTCGAACTGAGCCTGCCGAACCGTGGTCGGTGAGCCTGCCGAGCCACTTGCCGAACCGTCGAACCGTCGAAGTGGAGCAACGTCGAAGGGCGCAGTCGAACCGAGCCTGCCGAACTGAGCGATGCCGAACCGTCGAAGCCCCGATTTGAGATTTAGAAGTAACTGGTTTAGGTGCTCCTGTTTTCAGCGCAAAAACAGTGGGTACCTAGACAAAAAAACGGGGCAAAAGCCCCGTCCGACGCCCCACCCGTTTGGGGGGCAGAATCCTTTTAGCGATTGGTGCCATCAGTCTTCGGCCACTTCGAAGTTGACCTTGATGATCACATCTTTGTGGAGCGTGAGTTCGGCTTCGTACATGCCGATGGTCTTGACTTCGTCTTCGATGTGGATGTCCTTGCGGTCCACTTCTATGCCGTGTTGGTCCCGAAGCGCTTTGGCAATTTGGATCGTGGTGACGCTGCCGAAGATTTTGCCGGTATCACCAACTTTGGCGCCGATGCGCAGGACAGTATCCTTAAGTTGGTCGGCGATGGCCTGAGCTTTGTTGCGTGCTTCAGCTTCCAGTGCTTCGGCCTTTTGCCGCAGGCGCGTCAGTTGTTTCATGTTGGATTTGTTGGCAATGACGGCCAATCCCTTGGGGATGAGAAAATTGCGGCCATAGCCATCTTTGACGGTGACGACTTCATGTTTGGCCCCCACCTTGTCTATATCTTGCAACAGAATGACTTGCATGTCAGAGCTTTTTGATTGTGGTGAAAACTTACTTGAGCTGGTCTGTCACATAGGGCAGGAGGGCCAGATGACGTGCGCGCTTAACTGCCGTGGCGACCCGGCGCTGGAATTTCAGCGAGTTGCCGGTGATGCGCCGGGGCAAGAGCTTGCCCTGTGGGTTGACAAATTGCAGGAGGAAGTCCGGATCACGGTAGTCAATATAGCGAATGCCGTATTTCTTGAAGCGGCAGTATTTTTTCCGCTGTTCTCCGATGTTGGGGTTGTTGAGAAATTTGATATCGTCTCTTGATGCCATTGTCTTGCGTTTTGAGCGTGAGAAGGATTAGCTTTTGGAGTTTTCGACGGCCGCTTCGGCTTCTTTTTTCTTGCCGATCTTGCCTTCGCGTTTGTCCTTGTTGTATTGGACGCCAAATTTGTCAAGCCGGACCGTTAGGAAACGCAAGATGCGCTCGTCCCGTTTGAGCGCAAGCTCGAATTTGTTCATAAACTCGCCGGATGGAGCCGTAAATTCAATGCCGTAGTACCTTCCTGTGGTGCATTTGTTGATAGGGTAGGCCAAGGTACGCAAGCCGAATTCGTCCACGGCGGTAATGCTACATCCCATATCTTTGAGCAGGTCTTGATATGTGATGACTGTCGCTTTCATTTCATCGTCCGACAGCACTGGGTTCACGATGAAAGTAACTTCGTAATGCTTCATTATTTGAAGTTTCGTTAAATTGGGCGGCAAAGGTAATTGTTTTCGCTCAAACAGGCAAATTTTACTCCTCCTTACGGGCTGATGTTGCGCCTGCAGCACGTTGAATGGCGCCAGTGGTGTGTTGAGTTGCGCCTGTGGCGTGTTGAGTTGCGCCTGTGGCGTGTTGAGTTGCG
>JALVEF010000147.1 GCA_027031185.1 Saprospiraceae bacterium | reverse complement strand
CATCAATCCGTAAGTGCGGGACAATTCAACCAATTATCAATTAACAGCCACCCACTTACGCATTACAATTTACAATAATCTGCCATTTTGGCCGAATATTTGATGTTATAGCAATGATTTTACAGAATTTTTTACCGGAGCCCTGCACACCTGTGCCCTCGTAGTTGCCTGTCCTGGCCTACAAGTGGCATCAATCCCTATAACCCAAATTCTAATTACATGGAGACAATTAAGAGGATAGTGCTGGCAGGCATATTGACCGGCCTGATAGCATTGGTAGGATGCAAGCCTCCACAAGACATCGAAGTGGAGCGCGAGACAGTAGATCTGGCCTTCCCAATTTTCACATCAGAAACCACACTGTCTGACCTCATTTCAAAAGGCCAGGATAGCAACGCCCTGGTCATCTTTGATGATGACCGCATGGGACTGCTTTATGAAACCGGAATGGACATTCCCATTCAAATTCCTGATTTGCCCGATGCGGACATTTCCTTGGTTTATCCTGAGACTGTCATTTCCGAAGTGACTGCTCCGGGCGTGCTCATCAAAGAAGCACATATCGAAAGCGGACAGCTGCGCCTGTTCTTCGAAAACAACGACACTCCGGAAAACGTGGCCGTATCCATTACCGCGGACAAACTGACCAAAAACGGCGTACCGTTTCAGCAAGATCTGTTGATTACATACTCAGGGACCTTCCCCGCGCGCGTCGAGGCCTATTTTGATCTGGACGGCTATACGCTGGACATGAAACACGGTCCGCTCACTATCACCTATGCGGCCACCAATCAAAACGGACAAACCGTACCATTAAATTTGGCCCTATTCAGCCCGCGAGATGTCAAGATGAACTTCATTGACGGAATTTGGGACAATCAGGTCATCGCGTTGGACATCCCGAATCTTAATATCGGCTTTTTTGACCACTATCCGGACAACGGCACGGTCACCTTCACCGATCCCACCATTGACTTTACCATCAACAACTCTGTGGGATTGCCGGCCAAAATGAACCTGGACCACATCGTCGCCACTACCATTCACGGAGACCTTATCAACTTTACCGGTCATCTCACCGAAAATGGTTTCGGCATCGGCCACCCCGATATAAATCATATCGGCGATTGGGTCGTCAGCCAGGCTACCATGGACAAGTCCAATTCTAATATCGTCGCCGTCACCGAGGCCCTGCCGACACACCTTTCCCTCTCTCAGACTTCCGTTGAGCTATGCCCACAAGGCCAGTCTGAAGGCTTTATGACCAAAGATGCCGGTATGAAACTGCACATTCAGGCCAAGCTGCCCTTCGAAGGCAAAGTGACGGACTTCCGTGTAACCAAAAAATTTGGCGTTCACTTCTCCACTGATGATAGAATAAAATCGGCGGCCATCAAATTTCAAGCCCACAACCAAATACCCTTGAACGCCCGCATCCAGCTCTATTTCAAGGACGAAGCCGGCATCATCCTGGACTCTCTGGTTGCTTCCAACGGCGTGATGGTCATTGATGCCGCCAAAGTAGATCCCGACGGACAGGTCATTCAGGCCTCGGACTGGCAAGAAGAAATCCCGATCAGTGCCGAGCGATGGGAGCGCATCAAACCCGCGACCGAAGTCATCCTGACCACTACTTTCGCCAGCACATCAGAAGGACAGGTGCCTGTCATCATCAAAAAGGGCCAGGGCGTCATCTTGAATGCCGGCCTCAAACTGGTGGCCCTGCCGTAACCCATTCGAAAACCATAATGCAATACCAATGAAGAAGATATTGTACACGATTTGCTGTGCGGGATTGCTGAGTGTCCCGGCAAGTGCCCAGCAAAGCCTGAGCACCCAGCTGCTGATGCTCCCGGGCCTGTCCAATGCCAATCCTGCCTTCCTGCCCGAGACCGAGTGGTCGGTATCTGCTCCGTCACCCGAATTCGGCATGATGCACTCTGGCCCCAGCTTTGACAAGCTTTTCGAAAAGCAGGCATCAGGCAAATACAAAATACTCGGTGGTATGGAGATGAACCAATTCGATACCCGCAATGTATTTGCCGCCGAATTTACGCTTGACCTGTTGTCTGCCGGATTTCGTTGGAACAACCACTACGTCTCGTTGCAGTACAGCATGAACGCCCGCGCCGGCCTCAACTATACCCGCGACGGCATCAAGCTGCTGCTCCACGGCAATGGCCCTTATGTCGGCCAACAATTGTCCATAGGCCCTGCTATTGATATCCAGGAATATGACAAACTGGGCTTGGGATACGCCTACAACATGGAGCAATGGACTATTGGCGGGCGGGTCAATCTCCTTTTTGGGGAAAGAGCGCTCGTCACGGAGTCTGACTACGTAGGACTAATGACCGAAGGCGATTACTATGCCTTGAATCTGACCACCGATTATGTAGTGCATGCCAGTCGCTTCGCCGATGTGGATACCACTACCAATAATGTAAGCTTTGCGGATATGTCCTACAAGCCCGGCTTCGGCAACGCCGGTTTTGGCCTCGGTGTGGATCTTGGCGCCGTGTACCGGATGAATGACGAGGTCACACTGTTTGGTGCCGTCAGCGATATTGGCCGGATCAAATGGAAAGAAGGACAGAGCTTTGAAAGTCACGGCACCAGACGCTATGACGGTGTCCGTATCGAAAGCCTGGCCACTTTGGACACCGCTTCGCTCGCCGGCATGCTGGACTCCATCCAGAAATTTGTCGGGCTGGAAAAATCATTCGGGGCTTTTACTTCTCACCTCTCGCCCCGCATCTATGTTGGCGGCACTTGGAGATCTAACGAGCGCACCACCTTCTCCGGCCTGGTAGATGTCACGCCCGTAGCCGGTATGTGGATGCCGGCATTGGCACTGGGTGCCAACTATCAGATGGCCGACTGGGCCTCTGTGGGCGGAATGCTATCCTTCCAAAACAAACAGATCAATCACCTCGGCCTCAACGCCACCGTCAAGGCAGGCCCGGTGCGATTTTTCATGGTATCTGACAATGTGTTGGGCTTCCTGCTGCCCCGGTCGGCGACAAGCTTGCACTTCCGCACCGGCCTGATCTTCCAATTTGGGCGCATCATGCAAACATCTACTATCTACACGCTGGGGTGACCGGGGATAAAAGCTTTTCAAAAGAGAAAGATGGCCGCAACCCGGCCATCTTTCTCTTTTTGGATTGAAGAGCTCACTCCAAAAATTCCGGCTTTTCCGGTTCTTCAATTTCTCGATTCCTCCATCTAACGAGAAGGCCGGGCGGAAGAAAACCCGGTCATCTTTTCACCCAGTCAATGCTGCACCAACAGGGTGCGAACCACCCACCGGTCACCTTGCCGGAATACCAGGCGATATATGCCCACCGGCCAGGTGCGTACATCCAAGCGGTATTGCTTGTCCGTCAGGCGGAAGCTGTAAATCAGGCGATTGTACATATCATACACCGCTACATCCCAGTGCATCGGCGCGTCCTGCCGGAGCATCACCTTATCCCCGGCCGGATTGGGTCGCAAACTAATGGCGGCGGCATCCCGGACTTCACCCGTCGCCACAATATTGGACACGGTAAATGGGCCGAAAGCAAATTCACATCCGGCACTATCCACCACGATCAATTGGTAGTCTCCGGCACTCAGCCCTGAAATATCCTCTGTCGCTACCGTATCACCGCCAGGTGATAACCATATCCAATTATACGGCGGTGTGCCTCCGCTTGTCGTGATTTCGATTGCACCGTTGGCCATCGAATCAACTTCGGGCAGAATGGTGTCCACGGTCACCTGTACCGAATCCGGGCTGCCAATGGTAAAGTCCACGACGGTACTACACCCGACACCGTTGGTCACCGTCACGGAATAGTCACCCGGCGGCAGATTGTCACCGTCTATCGGGGGAACAACTGTAAAAGGCCCTATTTCGCCTTTTATCACTTCGCCGTCAATAGAGCCGTCCGCGGTATAAATACAAGTGGCGGGATAGACTTCCGTCAGCTGAATGATCAAGGTGTCAAATACTTCCACGTCCACAGTGGACGCACACGAGCAGCCGTTGGACAAGGTAGCCACCAACGAATAAGTGCCCGGCTCGGTATAAACCGGATTTTCATCGGTGGATGAAAATCCATTTGGGCCGGACCATTGGTAGGTGATGCTATCATTCTGTGAGAAAGCGCCGGCATGTAGATGCACCGGGCCAGACGTATTACAACCGATGGTGTCATAAGTGATGCCGTTGCAATATATACCATTCGGGTCGTTGTTGATACCAACGCAGTCGTTGGCTACGCACTGGTTGGCATCGTACACCGCCACGCAGTAATATCCCGGCTGATAGACGTACATGGAGTCTATACTGGTGGTATCCCCGGTATTGAGCACAAAAGTATAGGGCGGCGTCCCGCCGGTCACATCCACTGTCAAGAGTACGGAATCCCCACAAGGGAGTATGGACGAGGAAGCATTTAGGTTGATGGTAAGCGAATCGGGTTCGGTCAGCGTGACGGAGGCCGAGTCCTGACTACCGTCCCCGAAGGTGACGGTGACGCTGTAATCGCCCGCGGATATGTTGTACAGCCAGGCGATCGTGTCTCCCGTATTCCAAAGGTAAGAGACCGGAAAGATGGGATTTTGTACCGATGCATGCAGCACGCCATTGGCCATTCCGTGACAAGTCGGGCTCGTCACGTTATCAATCACCACGGAGGGCGGGGGCGGCGGTACTACGGCCACTTGATAGCTTGTCTGGATCACATTGTCGCCCTGGTTGCCATTTGCTCCATTGGCCAGTACGGCAGCCGCATAAAAGACGGCGGTAGCAGAGGTATCCGGCGCCTTCCACTGCATCTGCCAGCTGACAGTATCACTATTTCCAAAGTCGGCAGGCGCTGTTTTGTGGCGGATGTATTCCCGCCCGTTGACTTGCGCATAGTTGGTCACAGCCGGGTCTAGGACAAAGAGATTACCAATCTGCTGGTTGTCACTGCCCAGCGCGGTGACTTCGAAGCCGGCGCGCTCGGGACGGACATTGGTAGAGACGACGCGAAGTGTTACGTTGTAAGTCTGGCCGGCATAGGCGGGATTTGGGATGCCTTCGATGAGGATATGCCCCGCATAATCAGGTGAGGGCATATTGTGGCAATCCATGCAGGTGCTCTCACCGGGAGCACCGGTCTTGCCGGTAGGTGGTTGGGATGAGTAAGACGAGAAGAGAAATGCCATTCCTGTCAATGTCGCGACGATAGCAGCGACAGTGAGCGGATTGAAAAAGTAACTTTTCCGGTTCATTTTTGTTCGGTTTTGAGTGAAATAAGACAGTACTTCCATGTGAGTGGCAAATGTACTGCGAATCCAAGAAACAGATACAAAATTTTCTTAATTTGAAAGACGAACGAGACGATGCACGTAGTGACGACTGACTGGATACACGATTTAGTGTTTGACACACACATAGGCGGCTTTGATTTCAGGATTCAAGGCAGCGCCGCGGAGGGTGAAAGACGGGAGGGGCCGGGTCCAAAGCTGCTCCTGTTGAGCTCATTGACGGGGTGCACGGGCATGGACGTGGCGGCTTTGATGAAGAAAATGCGGGTGCCATTTACCCGCTTTGCGGTGGACGCCCGTGCGGAACTAACCACGGAGCATCCCAAGGTATATACTTCTATTCATTTGACATACCGGGTTGGTGGGCCGGGTGTGGAAGCCAAGGCCGACAAGGTAAAAAAAGCCGTGGATTTGTCGCTGGAGCGGTACTGCGGCGTAGCCGCCATGTTGCGCAAGCACTGTCCCATCACCTTTGAAATACGATACGAACAGTGAGTGAAAGTTTGCCGCCCTCACGGGCGGCGGGGAAAGGCTTCGCTACTCGGTGTCCAGCGGGATAAGTATGGTCACTTTGGTGCCGCAGTGTTTGTATTGGTTGGGATCGAGCAAATCTTCAATTTTGACCAAATCATCGCGGTCAAAATCGCTGTCCAATAAACTGAGCCGGTCCAGTGTGATCTGCGTACCACGGGACTTGTGCAATTGTAAGTCCGGATTCAGATTTTTTGCCTCAGCGGCGTTGTTCCGGCCGACGCCGTTGTCCGTGACCACACAGCGGAGCGTGGTTCCGTCATCCATCAGATCAAAACTCACCTCTATTCTTCCTCCTTTTAGCGGGCGGAGGCCATGTTCAATGGCATTCTCCACATAGGGTTGGATGATCATGGAGGGAATACCAATGTCTGCTTCCAGCAAGTCATCAGGCACCCGAATAATGTAATCGAGCTTGTCCTGAAAGCGCAGGTGCTTGTTGATATAGAGATAGTTCTCCAAGAAATCTACTTCTTTGGCCAGGGAAATGGTCTCCAGCTCGGAATATTCGAGACTACGCCGTATCAATTTGGCAAAAGAAGCGAGATAGCCAATCGCCTTCTGCGAATCATTGGAGGCGATAAAGCTTTGAATGGAGTTGAGTGCATTAAAGAGGAAGTGCGGATTCATCTGTGCCCGCAGGGCTTTGAGCTGGAGCGCTTTGGTCTGGTACGTAAGCTTCTCGATCTCTTGTTTTCGATGCTCGGTTTGATACTTGATACTGAGCGCACGCAAACGCTGCTCCATCCTGTCAGAACGGCTCTTCTCAGTGTTCTCCACCCGTTTTAATTGGTAGAGGAAGGCCTGCTCAAACAGATTTTTGTACGCATAGACATTGGATATTTCGGCATAGATATCCGCAATTCGGGAATAGCTTTCGGCCTTGGTGGCATAGATCAGCGCATCTTCGAGATACTGCAAGGCCAGGTCATAGTCATTGTTTTTTTTGGCGATTTCCGCTTTCCACATCCGGATCAACGCAATATTTTGGGCGTACTTCTCCGGATAGTTCTTAAATGTGGCTTCAGCTTTGTCGTAGAGCTGATTGGCGCGATTGTGCAGGCCCTCATTAAACAGGCAGCGCCCCCAGTTGGCAAACGCATTAGCGCGGAGCAAGTCATTGGAATCACCGACTTGTAACGCACGGCGAAAGAAGCCGATGGCTTGTTTGTTGTCTCCCATCATGGCCAGTGCATTGCCAATCCGGAAAAACTGCCAGGAGAGCCGGGTCAGTATTTTGTACTGCTCACAGACGTCTGCAGCCTTTTGGTATGCCTCCAACGCCTGCTTGGCATCGCCGTTTTGTTCAAAGATATGGCCCAAGCCCCCATACGCCAACGCGAGGAAATACCTGTCCTTGGTAGTAGCATCCTGTATTGGTTCAAAAAGATGCAGAGCCTGATACCACAAACTTAATGCATCGTCCTCCTGCCCAAGCAAAAAATTCCACCATGCTTCGCGCACCAAAAGCCTGAACTTCAGGCGCGGCGAATCAATGGCTTCGGCCAGGCCTTGCCGGACATCGGTCAAGTAGCGGGCGGCTTCTTCAAACTGCTCCGTATTCAACAAATGCCCAATGTAGTCTATCAAAAAATCCGCCGCCGCATCCTGCGGCATCTTTTTGAGCAGGACAAGGCCCTCGGCAAACGCCGCATCTGCCTGCTCCCGACGATAATACTGCACATGGTAGAGCGCCAAATAGTGTAGATAGCGGAAACGCGCCTGCTCGTCATCCGGCGCAAGGCTCCGGCTCACCATCTCCAGTGTCTGACGCATCAAGGCATCATCCGTAAACAAATACACCCGGCAAGCATGCCACAGATCGGACACACTTGTGCCATTGTACGATGTGTGCAATAGCGTCAGCGGATTTTCATTCCTTTTTTGTCGCTTCATCCCGAAGCCTACTGAGGCGTCGGACTGCCGCAGTAGGTAGTTTTGGTTTTAGTTCCCGTTGAGCCCGTAGGGCGTTTAACACCTGTGCCCCCGGAGGCACCGGAGGACTTGGTTTTCTTTAGTTTTCTCATAGTTCCATGTTTCCTTCACGAAAATGGAATCCAAATATAAGGATGGATTTTCGGAAGAAAACATAAAAATCAACCAAGAAAATTATACACAAAAACAAAAATATGTATTTATTTGGTTCTGTACAAAATATTCGTGAAGTAAAATTTAATAAGAATAAAAAAAATGTGTAGCGGCTCACCGGCCAATTGAGTGGCAAAACCCGCTTGGCGCACCGGATGCAGGGCGATGGCACGACGCGATAGCACAAAAACAGCGGGTACCTAAACAGTTACACCAATTACAAAAAAACCCGCCGTCCATGGGGACGGCGGGCCGATTTGCCAACAATAGCAAAAAATTGAATACCGGTCGCTCTTTATCCGGCGGGTTTGGGCACGACCTCTGTCGGTAAGCCGTCCTTGATCCAGGCTTTCATACCGCCGCCCAGATTATAGACTTCTTTGAAGCCCAGGTCTTTCATGACTTTCAGGGCAAGACCGGAGCGGTGGCCGGTACGGCAATAGATGCCATAAGGCTTGGACTTGTCCAGCTTTTGGATTTCGTCCTTAAAGTTGGACGCTTTCCAGTCAATATTGAGTTGGGTACCCGGAATATAGCCATACGGCTGACCGGTGTCCTCATTGATATTGTCATCGTAGCGCTCCTTAGGACGACGAATGTCAATCACGGTCATCTTGCCCTCATCCATGAGTTGCTTAAACTCAGCAGGGGAAACAGTCTTGTGAATGCCCTGATCTTTGGGCTGTGTAGTGGTAGTTGTTGTTGTGCTAGCAGTAGTAGTGGCTGATTGCTGACAGGATACAACTGTCAGTGCAAACAGCCCGATAAGCAGAATGAAAATGGTATGCTTCATTTTTGTCGTTTTTGTTGTGTGGTTTACGGTTAGAAGTTAATAGCCAATCGGAGCATATCCGCATTCAGCGCCTTGGACGGATCATCATCCTTCTTATTCCTATCGGCTATAACGTGATTGTACATCAAACGGGCGTGGTCGTTAAAGTACCAGTTTAGTCCAATACCAATTGTCGAGACCTTGTTGTAATAGTCTCCCTCCACAATGGAGGAATAATCCATAGCAGAATAGCGGGCGACCAGCTCCAGCGCCCCCCACGTGCTTTCACGGACGCAAAAGTTAGAATACACCCTGGGACGGCTAAAGGCGCCGTGCTTGTAGTGGCGCTGACCACCGATAAAGTAGCTGACCAAAGCATAATATCCGTTGACATTATACTTGGTGGTCGTGTTGCGATCTTCCTCCTTGACGGCATTATAGCCGGCCACCTCGTACTCTCCCTGGAAAGAGAACGGCCCAAAAACCCCGGCCAACTCAAAGCCGATATCTTGTTGGTTCTTCAACAAGCCCGGGATGGGCACTGCTATTTTGTTTCCCATGTGGTTTTCCGGCTTAAACTTGAGCGTATATTCGGCCGGTTCCTTACTCCGCTTGCGAGATTCAAACTTGGCGCCCAGGTGAAGCACGGAGTGGTTGTCCTCATTCGAATACGGCGAACCACTGATCCGGGCCACAAAGTGACCGCCGGCATCCAGATTGTGATCCTTAAAGCCGCCGTGGTTGTCTCCGTTGTGTGTATAGGACAGCTGCAAGCCCATCCGGCCATCCGCCAGGCCCGTGTTGGCATACATAATACCACTATTCCAGCGGAAATTCTGCGTATGCGTCAGCATCGCACGCTCCATCATCGGGATGTACTTACTGCTGGTGAGCATGTCTATACCTGTAGGCTCGGCTATACTACCCACCAGGAAATTGCCCCCTATGCCCGGCAAATCCACAAACTTAATGTACAAGTCACGAAACCCAACCTTGGAGCCGGCAAATTCAAACATGGACTTAAACTTGATGTTTTTGTAGATCGTACCACTAAACGCCAGATCTACACGGCGAAACTCACTGCCGCTCATCTTGTAGTTCTCAATGGTGTCTATGCCATTATCTTGGCGCAAAAACTCGTAGTCGTACTGAATACGGCCGTGCACACCTACTGTCGGCTTGACCTTGACGGGCTTTTGCCCCCCGGCTCCATCTTGCGCATGCAGTGGCAGGCCCCACAGCACGACACCGGCCAAGAGAATTATCAGCTTCTTCATTGTCCATCTGTTTTGAGTGAAAAAATCCGATTTGTTTCGATTAGCACAAACATATTATCCGGCCTACTCGCCGCTCTGTGACGCTAATTACATAAAATGCCGCCGTTTGAGCCAGCACACCACCAAACACCATAACACATTGATTTACAACAATTTAAGACACGACTCCGAATAAGGACATTTCTCAATGTTTGCAATGACATTTGTCACCCGACCACAGCGCCATTTCACATTTCGATAATTGCCCCCACCTGCTTGCTACCGGCAAGTGCGGTCGGAGTGTCCACTTGACCACTGCGGTCACTGCGGTCGTTGAGCGCTGCACTTGGCTTGCTCTGAGCCTGTCGAAGTGCGCCGTCGAACCGAGCCCGCCCACGGGGAGTGCTATGGTGAGCGGTGCATTGAGCGATGCGGTAAGCCTGTCGAACCGCTTGTCGTAATGCTTGTCGAACCGCCTGCCGAACCAATTGCCGAACCGTCAAACCGTCGAAGTGGAGCGTCGCACTGCAGCACAACACACCATAACCTCGCCGGCCTCCGGCCGGCAAACTCATAACAGACCCGCCTTTTAGGGCAAATCGTTTGTCTGGCCGTAGTATATTTGAAGTCTCAAAATCACTTTCATTATGGCTCAAAAGTTCGTTCACCTGACATTGAACCCTAAAATCCAGCTGCTTCTCATTGCCTGCTTGCTGCTCGCGCACGCCCACGCGCAGAGTCATCAGTGGGTCCGGTCCAATCCCGGAGGAGGGGGTGCATACAGTACAGTCGGCGCCGGACCGGATGGCGTGATCCTGGCCGGCAGTGACCTGGGTGGTGCCAGTATCTCATTTGACGGGGGCCAATCCTGGGACATCATTGGGGTGCCGCAAGGTCTGAAGGTCACCCATGTAAGTGGCTTGGGCTTCGATCCTACCGATCCCAATGTGTTTTTTATTGGCACCGAAATCGGCATTTTCCGAAGCGCGGATAAAGGCAATTCCGTCACCCACACCAACATCCAGGACGGATACGTCACGGACATCGAAATCTGCCCGTCCAACACCAACATCGGATATGCCTCCTACCATCCGGTATGGAATGGCCTCAACGGTACCATTCTCAAAACCACCGACAATGGCGTCACGTGGTCTCCCGCCGTGGCCGCCAATCAGCTGCCGTCCAACCTGCGCGTCCTGGAAGTGAACATAGACCCCAACAACTGCAATACTGTCTATTTTCTCTCAGGCCAGGGGCGCTTCGCCTGCGGCCCCGCCGACATCTACAAAAGCACCGACGGCGGCGTCCACTGGAGCATGATCTCTCCCGACAACGACGAGGTCGCCGACATGGCCATTGACAAGGTCAATCCCAATCGCATTTACGCCACAACCATTAAGGCCAATTGCGACAGCCAATACTACTGGACCAGCTTAGACGGCAAGTTCTATGTATCTACCGATGGCGGAGCCACCTGGACCCATAAAGGCAATCACTCCGGCGTCATCTGGCCCAAAGCCGGCGCCGAAGGCACCGTCCGCCTGATAGATCCCCGCGAACCCTGGCCGTGGAACGATGACGCCGGCACCTGGAAAACGACAAACTCCGGCGACAGTTGGACACATACCGGATATGTAACCAACTGGGAGACCGGTCATCGCACAATGGGCTCGCAGGAAGACAATCTCTACAATTCTTACTCAAGCAGCTTCAACGGCATCTGCAAAACACTCGGGGAAGATCTGTCACAGGACCGTATCTATTGGGTCAACTACCAATGGGTATTCGGCTCTTCGGATGAAGGCGTCACTTTCCAACAATTGTACACCGACAGCATTCCCGGACACGGTTGGCAGTCCAGAGGCTTTGACAACATCACCATGATGGACATTTCTATTTGTCAGTCCAATCCCAATGTCATCTATGCCGGTTATCTTGATATCGGCCTGTGGACCAGCAAAGACGGGGGCCAATCATGGAGCAGCTGCAACGAAGACAGCTACACCGGTGACTGGGGCCCCTACGGTGGCAATACATTTACCGTGCTGGCCGACCCTGGCCGTGACAATGTGGTCTGGGCGTCCATGCAGGGCTATTGGGACCAAAACGCCACACTCCTCCGCAATACCCACGGCGGCAAGCCCGGCTATTGGACGCCCTGCACCGGTCTGCCTACGACCACACGCATCATGGGGCTGTCTCTCGACCCCAATTCTAATACCAACAATAGAACCCTGTTTGTGACCGCCGAAGGCGACGTGTTTAAGTCCACCGACGACGGACAGAGCTGGACCAAAGTTTATGATGACCCGAATGATGGCTGCCGCTATACCGCCGTAGCGCCCAATAACTCCAATATCGTCTATGCCGGTGGCGAATCCGGACTGGTTAAATCCACAGACGGCGGCAGTACTTGGACAGCTACCGGCACAAGTGAAATGCAAGGCAACGGCCCATTTGACGTGGACGAATGGCAGGGCGTCTCAGCCATCAAAATAGATGACCAAGGAAGAGTCTTCGTAGCTGCATTTGGAGAAATAGATTACAAAGGCCTCTGGGTCAGTGATGATGGGGGTAGTTCATGGACTAAAATAAAGACGGACAAATACTTGCGTGACTTCGCACTCGTACCGGGCAATCCCGACGCAATATACACCGCCTCATCCAGTGCCCTGACTTACGGCGGCTATGATCCGGAGTCCAAGGGTGTCGAATACACCACGGATGGCGGCCAGACCTGGCATCCGGCCAATGATGGCATGCCCTTCCCATTTGCTGTATGTATGGACGTCACCCCCGGGCCCAATCCCAAGATATGGGTCGGCTCACCCGGTTCCGGCTTCCAATACGCATCCATCCCGGGCAGTATCTTACCTGTGGACATGGAGACCGGGCTTACGGCAAAAAGAGTCGGACGCGCCATCCGCTTGCATTGGGTGACAGGCGTAGAAACCAATCTGGACTACTTTCTCCTGCAAAAGAGCACTGACGGAGTCCACTGGCAGGTGCTGAGTCAGATAATACCTTTGGAAGAGCACCGCTACGAGGTCTGGGATCAAGGCCCCTTTGAAGGCGGCATCGTCTATTACCGCCTCCTGGAAGTTGATCGCGACGGCCAACAACGACAGATAGGTCTGGCTACCGTACTTTTCCGCAAAGAAAGGGCACCGGAGTTATACCCCAATCCGGTGGTGGACCGGGTACACATCACACCAGACCTGCATTGGAGCGCCGACCGGATACACATAGCAGTCTCGGACGCACTCGGCAGGCACTACCACCTGCCAAGGCACGGCCTAAGCCTCGATGCCGACCGGTTGGCGCCCGGCATCTACTTCCTGGATATCACCACACCGAATGGGCAATACCACTTGCCCTTCGTAAAAAATTAGCCCCGGTTGCATACATCAAAAAGAAAGAGACGCTAAATTGCGTCTCCTTCTTTTTGGCACAAGCACATAAAAATGGGCAAAAAGCACAAACGCCGTCGCGACGGACTGGTCTATTCCACTGACCCCGACTATTTACCCGAAGACACACCACTGGACGAGGACGAAATAGCCCCCTCCCAACAGCGCTTGCGCATCCACCTGGTCCGCTTAAAAGGCAACAAGGAGGTCACCGTCATCCGCGGCTTTATAGGCGATGACACCACACTGAAAACCCTCGGCAAGCACTTGAAAACCAAATGCGGCGTCGGCGGTACCGTCAAAAACGGCGAGATCCAACTCCAGGGCAATCACCGCCACAAAGTCCTAAAACTCCTCCTCGAATCCGGCTTTACCCATACAAAATTAGCCGGAGGCTAACCGCGAATGTTCCGGGCATTAGCCTCTTGCCCCGCGCCCTCCCGCCTCTGAGTTTTCTGATGAGTTTACGGCCCCTTCGGGCCCGTGTGGTTGCAAAAGCAAGTAAGTGCGGGATGGTGCAGCGGTGTAACGGTTTTGCGGTGTAACGGTGTAGCGGTGTAGCGGTGTAGCGGTATAGCGGTGTGATTTGGCACGCTCACCGGCCAAACGAAGTCGAGCCGAGCAACGTCGAAGGACACTGTCGAACCGAGCACGTTGAACCGTCGAAGTCAGCCTATTTCAACGGCGCCAGCCTATCTCAACGCGCAAGCAATTCAACGGCGCCAGCCTATTTCAACGCGCAAGCAATTCAACGGCGTCAG
>JALVEF010000146.1 GCA_027031185.1 Saprospiraceae bacterium | reverse complement strand
GGAGACAAGAAATTCGGGCAGATGGACAGGCAGCCGGCCAGACAAGTAGGAAAAGGAAGCATCCGGGGCATTTTCTCTAAAATATTGAGCTGCGGCGCTTTCCAAAAGTATGGCTGCTTCACCTTCATAGGATTGGCGATCAATATTCAAGATGATAGAGGCAGCCGCATCAAACAACCGCCCGACGCTGGATGATTGCAAATTGTTGTCCTGCGACAATAGTTTTTGATAGATCCGCCATTCTTCTTCCGTAAACTTGGGCATCAGCCGAGTGTCTCCCCCACTAATGGCCAGTGCCGAGATGCGCGGCTCACGTGGCATCTTGTCTCCCAAGATAAAATTATAGTACTCCAAATGTGCCACTCGAGTCATCTTGCCATCCGCGTACAAAAAGAACTCCCCGCCCCAGATCTGTCCATCATCGCCATAACCGGTACCATCCCAAATGACGCCCAGTATTTTTTCGTCCGTCATTAGTAGGTCATGCTCACCCAATAAGGCCCAAAAATGCGCTTTGTGGTGCTGTACTTCTAAAAGTGTGGCACGAAATTGCCGAGCCAGATTTCGACCCAGTTCCGTAGTATAATACTTCGGATGCTTGTCCACTGCTATCCACTCGGGGCTCGCCTGAAACATAGCCAGCAGATGTTTTAGCGTTTTTTCGTAGTTTTCTTGTGCATCCAATACATCGGTATTGCCCAGGTATTGGCTGACCAGAATATTGCTGGAATGGAGAAGGGCAAACGTACTTTTGAGCATCGCGCCCAGGGACAAAATAGTTTTGTCAGGCAGTGGGGAGGAAGATGTGTACAAGAAAGAAGGCGCCAGTCCTCTGGAGCGTCGTAGGATAATCTTCTGCTGATGGACAAGGCTGTACTGAACTACACTATCATCTTGTGCCAGGACAATTTCGCGGTTGTTGAGTAATATCAGGTCAGCTATTTTGGACAAGTATTTGATAGCTTGCTCATCATTGTAAATAATGACGGAGCCACTGATGTTTCCACTGGTCGCGATTATGGGTTTTTCAAAACGACGCAAAAGTAAATCATACAACGGCGTATAAGGCAACATGACGCCGATGCGGCTCAATCCGGGAGCAATCTCACCAAGGGCAACATCTGAGTGGTTTTCGCGCCCTTTCTTCAAAGGAAGCAGCACGATTGGGCTGCTCACACTTTGCAGTTCATCCAATGGTGTGACATCCGCTTGTAAATCGCGGTCGAGTAGTGCCGTATCCGGATACATCAAAGCGAATGGTTTGGTAGGGCGCTGTTTTAATTTTCGCAAGCGCTTGATAGTCGAGGCATTGGTGGCATCACAAGTCAAAAGATAGCCGCCAATGCCCTTGATGGCAACGATCTTCCCCTCCTTCCAGGCCTGCACTACCCGTCCGATCTCGTCGCCAGCCGGAAAGAACTGGCCATGCTGCCAAAGGGCCAATTCGACGGCACAATCGGGGCAAGAGTTGGTTTGGGAATAATATCTGCGATCTAAGGGGTCATCATACTCGGCTTGACAAGCCGGACACATTTGGAAAGGGGCCATGGTCGTGGTGGGTCGGTCATAAGGCAGAGATTTGATAATGGAGTATCGGGGTCCGCAATTGGTGCAGGTAATAAAGGGATACAAATACCGACGATTGCTGGTATCATATAACTCGTCCTTACATTCGGGGCACATCGCAAAGTCGGGGGTCACCAAGAGCCTGGTATCTCCGGCATCTTCACTTCTGACGATTTCAAACTCTTGGAACGGCTCGAAGCCCACTTCTTTGATATCATATCGGGTAATGACAGCGAATTGGGGCTTTTCTGCCAGGACACGCTTCAAAAATAGATCGGCTGTCCGGGGTTGGGTCGTCAGTCGGATGTGTACACCATCAGAGGTGTTATTTACCCAACCGGACAGCCCCATCTCAGCTGCGAGTTTATAGACAAAAGGACGAAAACCCACCCCTTGGACGATGCCTTGGATATGAATATGAAAAGTCTTCATTTGTACTTTTTCGGATAAAGGTGGCCCGCCTTCAATTGAATCGCCGCGCTGTCTTCGGCTTTACTGAGGCCCTATGTATGTTCACAAAATTAGGCATCAGGAGGCATTCGTTGGCGATTTTGGGATATATTTGTGAGCAGTAACTATTAAAGTATCCGCTATTTTCGCGCTATAAAGCCCTTGTTGCTTCTGTTTTTACAAAATTTTTGCTTCAATAGAAACAAAAATGCCTACTCTATGCCTAAAAACAGGAGCACCGAAATAGTTACTGTGAAGAAATACGCCGATTTTGGGGTCTGTGCTATCCAAAGCCAATAGTCCTAACCTGAATACGGACGGATAAAAAAGCTGGGTGATATGATTACTTTTCCTTTACTATCTGGAAGTTTGGCAGCTATGCTGCATGTCTTGACAGGCCCCGATCATTTGGCGGCGGTCTCCCCGCTGGCTATTGAATCCAAGAGAAGAGCCTGGAAGGTGGGGCTGATGTGGGGCGCGGGCCACGTTGCAGGGATGATGGTTATTGGAATCTTGGTATATTTCTTTCGCGGGGTCATCCCGTATAAGGCCATATCAGCCCACAGTGAAAAGCTGGTCGGACTTGTATTGGTAGGCATAGGTGTCTGGACCCTCATGAAATTAGTACGCAAAGCGCATCGCCACCAACCACCTCCCGACCACACGATGCATAAGCATCCGCACTATCATGACATAGACACTGCGCCGTATATCCACATTCACGCACATGGGCATACGCACAGTCTCGGGCACAGTCATACACACACGCATCCACAAAGAAAAAACCTGACAATGGCGCTGACAGTTGGGTTTATCCATGGCCTAGCGGGCATAGCTCACTTTTTGTTGTTTTTGCCGGCATTAGGCTTTAAAAACAACTTCCAATCGGCTCAATATATCCTGGGCTTTGGTATCGGCACCGTGCTGGCGATGAGCTTGTACGCATTGGTGTTAGGAAGTGTATCTACTCAGCTTGACCGAGTGCAAAATCGAAGTTTTTCTTTTGGATTCCAATTGGTATCCGGCGTGGTGGCGACCATTGTTGGGGGATATTGGATATTCTATTAAGAGTCCACTGTAAAAAGTACGCTGGGTGGGAGTGCGCTACAACTTCTTTTTCCCGCACTTACTTGCTTTGCCTGTTTTTGGCTTTACCCCTTCCCGATTATGCCTTTTGCCGGATGAGTGCTATTTGCTCCGCACTTTGGGCAAGTATGTGCGGGACGTTGAATAGCCCCGCACTTACTTGCTTTGCCTGTTTTTGGCTTTACCCCTTCCCGATTATGCCTTTTGCCGGATGAGCGCTATTTGCTCCGCACTTTGGGCAAGTATGTGCGGGACGTTGAAACGCCTACGCGGTTGAATGCTTCGCGTTGAATACGCCCCTTTCGGGGCGCGTTGAATTTGTCCTGCGCGTACCCCTGATACTACCATGTACCTTGGACCGTTGACCTTTGGTCGGTGAACGATGCCCTTGGCCACTGCGGTCGGTGTGAGCAGTGAGCTTGTCAAACTGACCCTGCCGAACCGAGCCTGCCCGCGGTGAGTGCTATGGTGAGCGGTGCATTGAGCTAGTCGAAATGCCTGCCGAACCGCTTGCCGAACTGTCGAACTGCACCGCTACACCGCTACACCGCTACACCGCTACACCGTTACACCGATTCTATCGCGGCGGCCACGCCGCAAACTTTTCTTCTTTCGCTATTCAGTGAGAAGTATCGCCAAGCGTACGTGGCAGGCGCCGGATATGGGGGAATGATCTGAAAAACTTTTGAGGCAAAGACACTGGGACTCCCCTAATTTTGTAGCCGAATGTCTATTGGCAGAGTGTGAAAAAGCCATTGCGCTTATGTCAAAAACTAAAGAGCGGATCTTACGTGAGGCGTTGAAGCTGTTCAATGAGCGAGGAGTGGTGCATGTGCGCCTACAACATATAGCAGATGCGGCGGGCATTAGTGTGGGCAATTTAGCTTACCACTACTATGGCAAGGAGGCCATTGTCTATACATTGATAGATGAGTTGATGAGGGATCAATCTGTGGTGCTGGCCAATTATGTGGGCGTGCCATTGTTTATGCACATAGACAACATCCTGGATCAGAATTATCAGTTACAGGGGCGATTTGAGTTTTTTTATCTGGACACCCTGGAGATATATCGGCTCTACAAAAAAGTAGCCCGAATGAGTC
>JALVEF010000145.1 GCA_027031185.1 Saprospiraceae bacterium | reverse complement strand
AATCCGGCTTGCGCGATAGATGAGTAAGCCAAAAACCGCTTCATATTTCGTTGGCGCAGCGCAAACAAATTGCCGATTGTCATCGTCAGAATAGATATCCAATACATCGCCGGCTTCCAGATCGCCATCAGGCTGTCTCGCAAATAGTACAATATCAGCATCAGTGCAAAGACCGAAGCTCCCTTGGAAATCACCGATAGATACGACGTCACCGGCACAGGAGCACCCTCGTACACATCCGGGGCCCAGTTGTGAAACGGCACCAGCGAAATCTTAAAACCCAACCCTGACAAAAAGAAAAGAAGGGACACCGCTGTCAGCGGATGTAGGGTGAGCGCCTGTGCCAGCGCCTCATAGCGAAGGCTACCAACCATACCGTACAGGAGTGACAAACCGAATAGCATCGTCGCCGATGCCAGTGCCGCCATGAGGACAAACTTGACACCCGCCTCTGCCGACCGCATCTTCAGCAGATCGTAAGCAGCCAACCCACCTACCGGAAGCGAGGCCAGTTCCAGACCCAAAAAGAACATCAAAAGATCACCCGCCGAAATCATGTAGTACATCCCCAGCAAGGTCGAAAACAGCAGCACATAAAACTCACGCAGACGGCCCCGACCGCCCCACTGGGTGCGCGTCCAGGTCCACGACAAAAGCAGGACGAGCAAGCTACCTACACTCAATATGCGCTTCAAACCCTGCAAAAAAGAATTTGTCCGGAAACTGCCGCCAAACATCTCCCCCTCCGGCAGCGGCATCAAGCCAATCGCCACATGCACCGCAAAGAGAAACAGCGACACACCTACGACATATTTGCTCCGCGCCCGCGGAGCAAATATGTCGTAGGCCAGAAGGACCAAAATCACGCCCAGCAAAACAAATTCATCCCGCATCAATAGGTAGTCATTCATCGCTAGCTCTTATTGCATGTACTGAGACAACTGACGCACAATCGGTTCCATGCTGTCCCATATCAAATTTGTCAACCATAGCGGCGCCACACCGATCAGCACCACCGGAATAAAGACCAAAAGTCCACCCAATCGCTCATACCAATATACCCGCGGCAAGTCCTGATAATGCGGATCCTTCAGCGGACCCATCAGCATCATCCCCACCACGCGCAGGATATACACCGCCGTCACCACAATGGCCGACACGGCCAAAACCGTAAACACCCGGTGATACATATCCGCATTACGGAACGCACCCACAAATATCTGCATCTCCGCCACAAACCCGCTCAAACCGGGCAACCCCAGCGAAGCAAAGCCCGTGATCACATATACCGCCCCGATAAATGGCAATACTTTTAGCAGCCCGCCCATCCGCGTCACGTCCCGCGTATGCGTCCGCCCGTATATCATCCCGATCAGCGCAAAAAACACCGCCGTCATCAGCCCGTGCGAAATCATCTGCAAGACAGCCCCGGTATAGCCCGTCCGATTCAACGCCAACAATCCCAAAAAGATGAGCCCCAAATGACTCACCGAAGAGTACGCATTGATATACTTCAAATCCCGCTGCTTGATGGCGCCAAAAGCACCATACACCGTCCCGATCACCGCCAACACCATGAAAAACGGCGCCATCTCACGCGCCGCCACCGGCAGCAAATACATCGCCACCCGAAACGCACCATACGTCCCCAGCTTCATCAACACACCCGCATGCAACATGGACACCGCCGTCGGGGCAGAAGCGTGACCATCCGGCGACCAGGTATGAAACGGAAACAACGCACCCAACACACCAAAACCCACAAACGCCATCGGAAAGAAAAAACGTTGCGCATCCAATGGGATGCGCGTGGTGGCCAGTTCCTCCATATTAAACGTCCGGCCTCCATAAAAATAAATCCCCAGAATAGACACCAGTATCAAGGCCGATGCACCCATCAGCATCAGTGTCAGCTTCATCGCTGCAAATTCTTTCCGCCCGGAGCCCCATATCCCAATCAGCAGGTACATCGGTATCACCGCCAGCTCATAAAACAAAAACATCGTAAACAGGTCCAACGACACAAAAAAGCCAAACACTCCCGTCCCCAACACAATCAGCGATATGTAAAACTCGCGCGTCAAATCCTCGATTGACCACGACACAAACACCCCGGCCAACAACACAATCGCCGTCAGCAACAGCATCGAAATCGCTATCCCGTCCACCCCCACATAATAGTGGATGTTCAATGGCCGAAACCACGGCACATCCCGCGTAAACAGAAAATCCGCAGTCGCGCCGGCGTGCCGCGCCTGCACGTACAAACTCGTCAAACGAATCACTGCCAGCGCCTCCAATCCGATGCCCACAGCCGACACCACGCGCACCGCCCGCATATCTTTCACAAAAAACAGCACCAGCACCGTCAGCACAGGTATAAAAATCAGCATACTCAACAGGTCCATCTCTCTACGCTTTACCCGTTCAACAATCCGGTGACAAACAGCACCAGCAAAACCAGCGCGATCAAGCCACCCATAAACACAAAGGCATATTGACGTACCCGCCCCGACTGCAAATCGGCTATCAACAGCGAAAACGTCTCCGTCATCCATCCCAGGCCGCGCATAAAACCATCCACCACGTGCCTGTCAAACCACGCCACCGGCGCCGCTATTCCCGCAAACATGATCTTATGCGCCACAAATTGGTATATCTCATCAATGTAAAACTTGTCACGCGTCCATTTGTACCAACGGCCCCACATCTCCGCCGCCCGCGCCGGCAAGTCGTTTGGACGCTGATAAAACCGCTTCGCCACCAGGATACCCACGACACCCACCGCTATGGACGCCAGGGCCAGCGGCCAGTTGATATGCCCGTGATATGGTGTGCGGTCCGCCGTGACATATTCGCCAAACGGCACAAGACCCGTCAACACACTCAAAATCGCCAACACCACCAAGGGAATGGTCATCACCGCCGGCGACTCATGCGGTGTGTGCGCATACGTACGCTCCCGCCCCCAGAAGATGCCAAAGTAAATGCGAAACATATAAAAGGCCGTGATGCCGGCCACCGCATATTCTATCACAAACAGCAGCTTGTCCCGCTCGAAGGCAGCCGCCAATATCTCGTCCTTACTGAAAAATCCCGAAAACGGCGGAATCCCGCTGATGGCCAAACAAGCCACCAAAAAGGTCAGATGTGTCACCGGCATGTACTTGCGAAGCCCTCCCATATCGCGCATCAGATTGCTGTGTACCGCGTGGATCACCGAACCGGCTCCCAGGAACAACAGCGCCTTGAACATCGCATGCGTAAACAGGTGAAACATCGAAGCCATATAGCCCAAGCCCTCATGGCCGTGCAATCCCGACACCCCCAGGGCCAGCATCATATAGCCCAGTTGCGACATCGTCGAATACGCCAGCACCCGCTTGATATCCTCCTGCGTCATCGCAATCAGCGCCGCTATCAGCGATGTAATGCCGCCTGTCCAAGCCACCAGTCGCAAGATGGCGCCACCGTCCACCTCGTGATACAGCGGAAAGAGCCGTGCCACCAGATACACACCGGCCACCACCATCGTCGCCGCGTGGATCAAGGCAGAAACCGGCGTCGGCCCCTCCATCGCATCCGGAAGCCATATATGCAGCGGAAACATCGCCGACTTGCCCGCACCGCCCATAAAGATCAGCCCCAGCGCCCAGCCGAAGACCGACAAACCCATGAAACTACGACCCGCCGGCCCACCAAGTACCGGCCCGCCGGCCGACACGAGCGTCTGAAAGTCAAACGTGCCCGCGTAATAGGACAGAATCAGGATGCCAATCAAAAAGCCCAGATCGGCAAAGCGTGTCACGATAAAGGCCTTCTTTGCCGCTGCCACCGCCGACGGCTTGTCATAATAAAAGCCTATCAACAGGTAGGACGACACTCCGACCAACTCCCAAAAAAAGTACATCTGAAAAATATTGGTCGCCACCACCAGCCCAAGCATCGAAACCGTAAACAGGCTCAAAAACGCAAAAAAGCGCGCATAGCCCCGCTCACCCGCCATATAACCGGTGCTATACAAGTGCACCAAAAACGACACCGTCGTCACCACCACCAACATCATCACCGAAATCGGATCCAGCAGAATCCCCATATCAAAGCTCAGATGCTCCGAAAAGCGCATCCACACCCACTTGGCCCCGAAGACTACCGGACGATGGCCGTCCGGTGTACCCAATACAAAGAAATAACGATACGCCGTAACCAGCGCCAGGAGCCAGGAGCCAAAAACCGCGCCCGTGCCTATCCAACCCCACACGCGGCCCCGCAATAACTCGCTACGCCCGGTGAGTGCAGGACGCGTACCCAACAATCCGATTGCCAAAAAGGACAAAATCGGCAAGACAAATATCCATATCGTATAACCAAAGTCCATAGCTCACGTCTTTTCTACCCTTGCAGGCTATCCATATCATCCGCCTCAATCGAATTGTCCAGCCGGTATAGAGCAATAATCAGCGCAATAGCCAGCGCCACCTCCGCCGCTGCCACCGCAATCACAAACAGCGAAAAAATGTATCCGTCCAACCGGCCCGGGTACAAATACTTGTTGAAGGCTACAAAATTGACAACCACGGCATTGAGCATCAGCTCGATAGATATCAGCAGAGAAATCAAATTCTTGCGCGTCAAAAAACCGAACACACCCACAAAAAAAACGATCGTGGCCACCGCCACGATGTCGTACACACCGACTCCGTCAATCATGATTCCGTGCGTTTTCAGATTCTCCTTTTGCGATGACGATGGCAGCCACCATGACCGCCAACAACAATACACTAATCACCTCAAACGGCAAAATATAGCCACCACGCCCCGTAGCGAGTAGGCGCTCGCCCACATCAGCCACCGTGGCATGTTCCGCACCTTCCAACCGCCGGAACGAAAATTGGCGCAGGCTCACCAACGTCAGCACCATTCCGGCCAGCACCACCGCTCCCTTCCACAGATATTCAAATGCGGAGAGACGCTCCACCCGGTGCTCAATGTGGTGCACCAACAACACAGCTATCACGATCAGCACGGCTATACCACCCGAATATACCATCAATTGTACACCCGCCAGAAAGTTGTACCCCATCATAAAGTAAAAACCCGCCATCAGAATCATGACAAACAGCAAATACACGGCAGCTCGAATGACGCGAGTCGTAGATACCGCCAGCACGGAAAACAATACCATAAGTCCTGCCAGCAGATAAAAGAGTAGTCGTTCTCCCATTTCGGTTTTTCGTTTCGTCACTGCAACTGTTTAGGTGCTCCTGTTTTTAGGGGTAAAATAGGCATTTTAGCGCAAAAACAGCGGGTACCTAAACAGCTACTCGTCACTCATCAATGCCGTCCATAAGCTTGGAGCCCGGCTTGTTGAGCACCTTGGTCAAATAACTCCTGTCATAGACCGAATTTTCAAAGTTTTGCGCCATCTTGATGGCATCGGTCGGGCAGGCGATAATGCACAAATTGCACATCGTACACATAGACAAATGGTAGATGTGCTTGACAATGTATTTTTTCTTCTTTCCTGTCTTCTCATCCACCTTCCGGTCCCAGATGATCTCGATAGACCCATTGGGGCAAGCAATCTCACAGGCCTGACAACCCGTGCACCGGTGCTCATTGTTTTCGTTGTGGGGCATGACCACCTCCCCGCGGAAGCGCTCAAACATGCGCAATTGATCCCGGTTGTCGGGATACTGCTGCGTGATGATCTCTTTGCGGGCCCGAAAGAAATACTTGCCCGTCACCGCCATACCCGTCAGCAAGGTCCTGATCCCGTGTACAATTTCTCCGACGTAGCTCATTTTCAAGCCTGTTTTACAAATGCCAGCCCATCAATACAATGAAGGCCATCAGCAGCAAATTTACCAAATTCATCGGCAGCAAGTACTTCCACTCCAATTTTAGCAGCTGGTCAATCCGCAGCCGCGGAAACGTCCACCGGAACCACATCAACAGGAAAAGCATAACCGACATCTTGATCAAAAACCAAAAGATCGGCGGGATAAAGTCCATCACCTGATTGAAACCCGTCCACCCATCCAAATGCAACGGCATCCAGCCCCCGAAAAACAAGATCACCGCCACCGCCGAAATGATAAACATGTTGACAAACTCGGACAAAAAGAAAAAGGCAAACTTCATCCCCGAATACTCCGTGTGAAAGCCCGCCCCCAACTCCGACTCGGCCTCCGGCAGGTCAAACGGTGTCCGGTTGGTCTCGGCGGTACCTGCTATCACAAAAATCATGAAGGCGATCCACGCCGGCACGTGCCCTTTGAAGATAAACCAATAGTCGCGCTGCTGCTCAATGATCTGCGACACCTGCAAGCTGCCCGCCAGCAATACCATCGTAAGTATGGCCAGACTCATGGACAGCTCGTAGCTGATAATCTGAGCACCGGAACGCATCGCCCCCAGCAGCGAGTACTTGTTGTTACTCGCCCAGCCGGCTATCAAAACACCCAACACGCCCACGGATGAGACCGCCGCAATGAAAAACACCCCGATGTTGATATCAAAAGCCTGCAGACCGGGGGCAAACGGAATGACCGACAAGGCCATCATCGCACCGATAATCAATAAAAACGGCGCCAGATTGTACAGAAACATATCCGCCCGCTTGGTCCCGACCGGCTCTTTCAACAACAGCTTGATCGCATCGGCAGCCGTCTGCAGCAAGCCCCACGGGCCGACCCGATTGGGGCCCAGCCGCAGCTGGAAAAAGGCGGCAACTTTGCGCTCTACTAAGACCAGTACCAGCCCCATGACCGCAAACAACGCCAGATACACCAATGCCACCAGCACCCAACCCGCAAACGTCGCCGCCGCATCTGGCATCATGCTGTGGAGCCACCGGTTTATCCCTTCTACCATCGGTGTAAAGTCGTACATAAGCCTTGCTTTTAGCGATCTATATCCGGTATGACAAAATCAAACGTCGCCATGATAGCCACCAGATCTGCCACCTTGTAGCCGCGGGCCACATGGTCTATCACTGACAAATTGGAGAATCCCGGCGAGCGAAACTTCATGCGATACGGGCTTTTCTTACCGTCGCTCACCACATAGACGCCCAACTCGCCGCGCGCCGTCTCGACACGCTGATAATATTCCCCCTTGGGAAGCTTAATGACCGCATTGGTCTTGACCTGGTAATCCCCTTCCGGTATATTATCAATGAGCTGCTCGATGATGTGCAGCGACTCCCACATCTCGTGGATGCGCACCTTGTAGCGCGCAAACGTGTCGCCCCGCGTATCCAGTATTTCTTTGAACTCTACCCGGTCATAAGCCGAGTAAGGCTGTTTCTTACGGATATCGCAGGACACACCCGATGCACGGGCCGCCGGTCCCGTCACTCCAAAAGAGATGGCATCCTCGGCGGAAAGTACGCCGATGCCTTCAGTACGCTTACGGAAGATGATATTGTCCGACAGCAGGCGGTCAAACTCCGGCAATTTGGTCTTGAAGTGCTTGATAAAGGCCTTGACCCGCCGCTGGAAGTTGGGGTGTATATCCCACATCAGCCCACCCGGGACATTATAATTCATCGTCAGACGCGCACCGCAATTCTCTTCCATGATGTCGTTGATCATCTCACGGTCGCGGAAAGCGTACATAAAGGTCGTCAGCGCACCGATGTCCATACCGGTCACGCCCCACCACAGCAAGTGGGAGGCGATGCGCGTCAGCTCTGCCAGGATGGTGCGTACCACTTTGACGCGGTCAGGCACTTCCAGTTCGAGAGCCTTCTCCACCACGAGACAGACCGCCTCGTTGTTGATATGGGCCGACAGGTAGTCCATCCGGTCCGTCAGATGTACGATCTGGCGGTATGTGTCGTGTTCCGTCATCTTTTCGATGGAGCGATGGATATATCCCAGGTCAGGATCCACGCGCTTGATGATCTCCCCGTCCAGCGTGAGCAGCAGCCGAAGGACGCCGTGCGTGGCGGGATGCTGCGGCCCCATATTGATGAAGTACTCTTCCGTTCTGCCCTGTGGGTGAAGTGTGATTTGTTTTACTTCTTCCATGGCCGTCAGCGATTGATGATGTTGGCTTCGTCGGTATAATCCTTGCGAAGCGGATGGCCGACCCAGTCATCGGTCAGGAACAGGCGCCGCAAATCCGGATGACCGGTAAAGCGCACGCCGAGCAAGTCATAGACCTCGCGTTCGTGAAACTCAGCCGTACGGTACAGATCCGATACGGTGTCCAGCACGGCATGGTCGGCGCGGTCTTGGGTGCGCGCCTTCACCACCAGGCGGTGGTGAAGCGTGGTGGACTCCAAGTGATAGACGACTTCGAGATAGTCAGGATAGTCCACGCCGGTCAGGCAAAACAAATAGTCCAGGCGCGTGCGTTCATCCGTCTTGAGCTTGCGCAGGAAGTCACGCAAGGACCCGCGCGGCACAACGACGGTGACAAACTCTTTGGAATCCTCGGTAAACTCCAGGTCCGGCACCCAGTCTTGTATCAATGCTTTCAGTTCTTCATTGGTCATCGGGTGGCAGTTTTTGATTGCGCTGCCTAAACAGCTACCAAAGCGACAAGCACTCAAAAGCCCTCGTCGAAGCCCTCAATAGGGTTCTTTCTGTCTTTATTCCGCGTGGCCCGTATTTTTTGCTGCAGCAAGATCATACCATCGAGCAACGCTTCGGGCCGCGGTGGGCAACCGGGCACATAGACATCCACCGGTATGACGTGATCGGCACCCTTGACGACTGAGTAGGTGTTGTAAAAAAACGGCCCGCCCGAAATGGCGCAAGCTCCCATCGCCACGACGTATTTGGGTTCTGCCATTTGGTCGTACAACCGGCGCAACACCGGCGCCATCTTGTTGACGATTGTCCCGGCGATAATGATCACATCTGCCTGGCGCGGCGTAGGCCGCGCAACCTCCATCCCAAAACGCGCCCAGTCATGCTTGGCTGCGCCGGTCTGCATCATCTCAATCGCACAACAACTGGTACCGAAATACAAGGGCCAGAGCGAGTTGGCCCGTCCCCAGTTGATGATATCATCCAGGTTAGTGACGATGATATTGCCACCATTCCCACCCGGAATAACGCGGCCGGGAAAGTCGTCGCCGAGATGTGATTTCATTCCCATTTGAAAGCTCCTTTTTTGTAGGCATACAACAGACCGAGCCCTAAAATTACGATAAAAATCACCACTTCGATGAAGCCCACCAAGCCTATCCGGTGCATCACCACGGCCCACGGCACCAGAAAGATGGTCTCCACGTCAAATATCAGGAAGAGAATAGCAATCAGGAAGTAGCCGACCTTAAACTGCACCCACGTACGGCCGATCGTCTGCATCCCGCTCTCGTAAGGCTCCCACTTGCGTTTGTTGGAGCTCTTGGGCGACAACAGGTAGGAAGCCACCATGCCGCCGCCTACCAGGACAATGCCCGCTATAAAAAACACCACGATCGCTTCCGCTCCCATACTTTCGTGTTTTGATACCGTCGGTTATTCCAACTCAAAGGTCTCACCCGCCATGACAAACTCGTCAAAACTCATTTCTTTGACGGCTGCCATGCGTGCCTCCATCTGCTGAGTAAAGCGCTGATCAAACGTCGGCTCCTCCACCGCCCGGATAATGCCGGTCACGATAGGAGACTCCAGGCGCACCAGCATAAAGTGCAGCGTCGGATCGGGATTGTGCGCATCATGCACCAAAATGTCATCTTCGGTAATGCCATTTTCACCGATGGTCACCACCTCCAGCTTCAGGCCGTTCAGGCGCAGGCCCTTATTCCTTTCGGCACCGAAGATCATCTTTTGGCCGTGTTCGAGATAGAGCTGATTGTCCGGCCGGGTTTTCTTATCATTGTACTTGTCAAAGGCACCGTCATTGAAGATGACACAGTTTTGAAGTACCTCAATAAAAGCCGCGCCCTTGAACTTTTCCGCCTCGATAAAGATCGAAGCCATCTCCTTGGCGCTGTTGCCTGAGACACGCGCGAAAAAACGCCCGTTGCTACCCAGCACCAGCTCTCCCGGATTAAACGGCGGCTGGATATTGCCGAAAGGCGAGCTTTTGGTCCGCTGTCCCAGCAAAGACGTGGGCGAGAACTGGCCTTTGGTCAGCCCGTAAATTTCATTGTTGAACAAGATGATGTTCAGATCCACATTGCGGCGAATGACGTGGATGGTGTGGTTGCCGCCGATGGCCAGGCCGTCACCATCACCGGTGATGACCCAGACGCTCAGTTCGGGATTGGCCAGTTTGACACCGGTGGCAATGGCCGCGGCGCGCCCGTGGATGCCATGGATCCCGTAGGTGTTCATGTAATACGGGAAGCGTGACGAACAGCCGATTCCCGAGATAAACACAATGTCTTCGCGGTTGCGCCCGATCTCCGGCAAGGCCTTTTGGACCGAGCGCAGGATGACATAGTCATCGCATCCCGGACACCAGCGCACCTCCTGGTCGCTGGCCATATCCTTGTAGGTGTATTTTTTTTCTCCTGTCATGATGAGATTTTCTAAGAGGTGATTCAGGCTTCGATCGTATGTCCGGAAGCCAGGATTTGGTTAAAGCGATTGGTCAGTTCGGTGACGGTGAAGGGCAAGCCCTGTATCTTATTGTACTTGTAGTACTTATGGCCGGGCTGCTCAAACTGCAAGACCTTGAAGAACTGGCCCGTGTTCAATTCGCAGACCACAATTTTGTCAAACCTGGCAAAGACATCAGCGGTATTTTCCGGCATGGGATGGATATAATTAAAATGTGCCAAGCCGACTTTTCTGCCGGTGGACTGCATATTCTGCACGGCGCTGTGCAAGGCACCGTAAGTACCGCCCCAGCCGACGACGAGCAACTCACCTTCCCGGGCCCCTTCCACTTCCAGCCGGGGCAGGTCTTTGGCCACACGCCGCACCTTTTCGGCGCGGATGCGCACCATTTCCTCATGATTGAGCGGCTGCATATTGACATTACCGGAGCCTTCCTCTTTTTCCAGGCCGCCGACGCGATGCTCGAATCCGGCCATACCGGGATACGCCCAATCCCGCGCCAACGTCTCCTTATCGCGCCGGTACGGCATCCAGTTGTCCCGATTTTCCGGCTCCCGTGTCTTGATCTCCGGCAGATCGGCCAGCTTTTCGATGCGCCACGGCTCCGAGCCATTGGCGATATAGCCGTCCGTCAACAACAGGACGGGGGTCATGTGTTCCAGCGCTATCTTGGACGCCCGGAAGGCCATATCAAAGCAATCTGCCGGCGAGTGGGCCGCCATCACCACAATGGGACTTTCCCCATTGCGTCCGTAGAGGGCCTGCAACAGATCGGACTGTTCCGTCTTGGTCGGCATCCCAGTGGACGGACCGCCACGCTGCACATCCACGATGACAATGGGCAGCTCCGTCATCATGGCCAGGCCGATGGCTTCTCCCTTGAGCGCCAATCCGGGACCCGAGGTCGTCGTGATGGCCAGGTCGCCGGCAAAGGCAGCGCCGATAGCGGAAGTCACGCCGGCGATTTCGTCCTCGGCCTGGAAGGCCTTGACGCGGAAGTGCGGGTGCTTGACCAGCTCATGCAAGATGTCCGACGCCGGTGTGATCGGGTACGAACCCAAAAAGAGCTCTTTGCCGGCCTTTTTGGCCGCCGCAATAAAGCCCCACGCCGTCGCCGTATTGCCCATGATGATGCGATACCTGCCCTTACCCAGATGCGCCGGACGCACCTGATACGTCGTAGGAATCAACTCGAGATTCTCCGCGTAGATATTGCCGGCCCGAAGTGCGCGCGTATTGGCCTCGATGACCTTGGGTTTGTTTTTGAATTTCTTATGGAAAAACGCGATCGTATGGTCGAGCGAGCGGCCGTATATCCAGTAGATGATACCCAGCGTGTACATATTGCGGCTGCGGAGCATTGACTTGTTGTCCAGGCCCAGATCCAGCAGCGCATTGCGCGTATTGGTCGTCACCGGTACCGCAATGACACGGTAGGCATCCAAGCTGCCATCCTCAAGCGGATTTGTCTCATAGCCCGCCTTTTTGAGATTCTTGGCCGTAAAGCTGTCTGCATCCACGATCAGCATCTTGCCCGGCGGCAGATCCTTGATATTCGTCTTCAACGCCGCCGGATTCATCGCCACCAGCAGATCCAGATCATCCCCCGGCGTCGTGATATCGTGGTCGGCTATCTGCACCTGAAAACCGGAGACCCCAAACAAGCTCCCTTGCGGGGCCCGTATCTCCGCCGGATAGTTGGGGAATGTAGCCACATCATTGCCCATCAGCGCCGAAGTGTCGGCAAACTGAGTACCCGTCAGCTGCATCCCGTCCCCGGAGTCACCGGCAAAGCGTATCACCACGCTGTCAGCCGTACTTGCTTTGTGTGAAATTTTTCCGTCCATTTTTTTTGTTGTAAAGTTTGCGGGGATTTCATCCCCGCTTGGAATGTACCTATCTGGCCTTATCTATTCTGTACACCGTTCGACCCGGTTTTGCGGCTTGTTTTTGACTCTTATCCGGCAATCCCGGCGTCAAAAAACTATTACGCAAAAGCGTGCGCTAAGTTAAGCCGAAAAGCACACTCCATACCGGAAAATATCAGCTTTGTGCTACTACCCGACTATTTAGACACATTCTAAATAGCGCTTTTCATACACAGCATCCTTTTTGTTTTTGAAACAAATCTCCTAATCTTGCATTGTGAAAGCGAAGCCATTCTGAAAGTGAACGGTTTCCCCCATTTTGTTACACTTAAAATGGAGAAAAAATGGCCATTAAAATAACCGAAGACTGCATCAACTGTGACGCCTGCATTTCCGAATGTCCCAACAACGCCATCTATGAGCCCGGCGAAGAGTGGGCCTATGAAGACGGCACCGAGTTATCCGGCACCTCCACTGCTCCCTGGGGAGAGGAGATAAACGCATCCGAAAAGCACGAGCCCCTGTCCGATGAGTTCTATTACATCGTCTGGGAGAAATGCACAGAGTGCAAGGGTTTCCACGATGAGCCCCAGTGCGCGTCCGTCTGTCCGGTAGATTGCTGTGTACCCGACGAGTCACACGTCGAAGACGAAGCCACTCTCCTCGCCAAAAAGGCCTGGTTGCACGGCGAATAAGCACACATCATCATCACGCACAAAAAAAGTGGCGACCCCCGTCGCCACTTTTTTTTGTGCGCTTACCCGGAGCCCTGTGCTACGGGGCGGAAGCCCCGCTTTTTGGGGCTTTTGTTATCCGTCCCGCACTTACGGATTGATGGTCCAAGGTAAACGGCCCAAGGTAAACGGACTCAACGCTTCGCGTTGATAGGGTAGGAACGGTTTTGCGGCCCCGCACTTACTTGCTTTGCCGGATTAATGCTTTGGCCCTTCCGCATAGGCTTGTTGCTTGATAGAGGTCTGTTGCTATCTTTTATGGGCAAGTAAGTGCGGGACGGTTTTGCGGCCCCGCACTTACTTGCTTTGCCTGGTTTTGGCTTTGCCCCTTCCCGCTTATGCTTTTTGCAAAATGAGTGCTATATCATTCCGCTTTTGGGGCAAGTAAGTGCGGGACAAGTTAAGCGCCACTATTCCCTTTGCCGTCGGCTTCAGCCGACGGGCAGAGAGCTTAATAAAAATTTGGGGCTTTAGCCCCCCCCTTCCCAGCCCATTTTCGGGGCTGAAGCCCCGCTTATTTTTGGGGCTTTTGTTATCCGTCCCGCACTTACTTACTTTGCTTGATTTGGGGCTTGCCCCTTCCGCCTATGGCTTTTGCCGGATTAGGCCACTTGCCCCGCATTCATGGGCAAGTAAGTGCGGGGCGACAATGCAATGCAATGCAATGGAATGCAAAGCCAGGCAAGGCAAGAAGGCACTACAAGGGCTGCTTTTTACCAAATTCATACGTAAGCTCCTGTTTTTAGGGATAAAATAGGCATTTTTGTGTATGCCGAAGGTATATGTACAGATCAAACCGGTTTACGAGTTTATTTGCGGCAAATTTGCCCAATCTCTTCGTCAAAATGCTCACCGTAGCGCTGCTACGGCTGCGCTTTTGACTTCGACCTTGAACAAATTTGATCGCAACTAATTCTCGCAACCGATTCGCTCTGTACATTAAATTTTCGATGTGTAGCACCGCTACATGAGAAAATTAGTAACTGTTTGGGTGCTCCTGTTTTTAGGGATAAAATAGGCAT
>JALVEF010000144.1 GCA_027031185.1 Saprospiraceae bacterium | reverse complement strand
TGCCCCTGTTTTTGCAAAAATTTTCTCACGTAGCGCTGCTACGCATCAAAAATTTTCGCTTCAACAGGAACAAAAATGCCTATTTTATCCCTAAAAACAGGAGCACCTAAACAGTTACGTCAAATAAACATCACCTATGAGTTTTTTGGATGAACTGAATGACGTACAACGGAAGGCCGTGACGACGACGGAAGGGCCGGTCATGATCGTAGCCGGGCCGGGGTCGGGCAAGACGCGCGTGCTCACGTATCGCATCGCCTATCTGCTGGACCAGGGCGTCAAGCCCTGGAACGTTGTGGCGCTCACTTTCACCAATAAGGCTGCGCGAGAGATGCGCGAACGCATTGAGACCCTCATCGGCCCTGATGCGCGCTATGTGCAGGCCGGCACATTTCATTCCATCTTCGCCCGCATCCTGCGCCAGCACGCCGACAAGCTGGACTTTCCGCGGGACTTTACCATCTACGACAAGCAGGACAGCATCAACGTCATCAAAAGCATTCTTTCAGAGCTGTCACTGGATCCCAAGGTCTATAACCCCTCTTCCGTGGCGGCGCGCATCTCATCCGCGAAGACCAATCTCATCCCTCCCAACAAATACGAACAACACGAAGACCTGATGGCCGAAGACCGCGCCATGCGCCGACCGTTCTTCTACCAAATCTACCGGCGCTATATGGTCCGCAACCATCATTCCGGTGCCATGGATTTTGACGACTTGCTGTACTATCTGTTTTGGCTGTTTCGCCAACACCCCGATGTACTGGAACAATACCGGCAGCGCTTTCAATACGTGCTCGTGGATGAGTTTCAGGACACCAACCACCTCCAATACGCCATACTCAAACAACTGAGCCTGTACGAGGGCAGCCCGGAAAATATTTGCGTGGTGGGGGATGACGCACAGAGTATTTATGCATTCCGCGGCGCCACTATTGACAATATCCTGAACTTTGAAAAAGACTTCCCCGCGGTCAAGACCTTCAAACTTGAACAAAACTACCGCTCCACGGCACACATCGTCAAGGCGGCCAATGCGCTCATCAAGCATAATAAGCGCCAGATACCCAAGGAGATTTGGACCGAACAAGCGGACGGCGAACGCATCCGCGTCGTGCGTGCCATGACCGATGGAGAAGAGGCCAAACGCGTGGCGGATTTGCTCCTGGAAATCAAAAACCGCCACCACATCCCCAATAAGGAATTCGCCATTCTCTATCGCACCAATGCGCAGTCGCGCAGTTTTGAAGAGTATTTGCGCCGCTTTGGCATCGCCTATCGCGTCTATGGAGGAACTTCCTTCTATCAGCGCAAAGAAGTCAAAGACCTGCTCGCCTACCTGAAACTGGCCGTCAACCCGCATGACAGCGAGGCTTTCCGCCGCGTGGTCAACTATCCCAAACGGGGCATCGGGCCCGTGACGGTCAACCGCCTGGGCACCTATGCCGCCCAAGAGGGCCTGTCACTTTGGGATGCCATAGAAGGGACATCGCTGTCGCCCCGAGCCGGGGAGAATTTGCGCCAATTCAAAATGCTCATCTCCGAGTTCCATAAAAAGGTCAATACCCAGGCCCCGGCCGAGCTGGCACGCCATATCTTCCAACGCACCGGCTTGCGCATGGAGCTATTGCAAGACAATAGCATAGAAGGCAAGGGCCGGATGGAAAATGTCCAGGAATTACTCAACAGCATTCAGGCCTATCAAGACAACGAGGCCGTGGATGTCATCGAAGCAGATACCGAAAAGAAGACGCTGGCAGGCTTCTTACAAAATATCTCGCTGCTGACAGATGCCGATACCGAAGATGGAGATGACAACAAGGTGACGCTTATGTCTGTCCACTCAGCCAAAGGCCTGGAATTTCAGGTCGTATTTGTCACCGGTCTGGAAGAAAAACTCTTCCCCAGCCACATGGCGATGGATGATCCCCGGCAACTGGACGAGGAGCGCCGCCTGTTTTATGTGGCCATCACGCGGGCCAAATCCATGCTCATCCTTTCGTATGCCGAATCGCGCTACCGGTTTGGACAAGTCATTTATAATACACCGAGTCGCTTCCTGGGCGAAATTCCGCAGCCACTGACCGACGTAAGTGTTTTTGACCGGCCGTTTGGAGAACAAAAGGTAACGGCAAAAACTACTCCCACTAAATTCAGACCTTTTCGCCACAAAAAGCCGCCCAAGCGGCACATCCCCAATTTCAAACCCAGTCCGCCCGAGGCCATCCGCGAGGGCGTGACCGTCCTGCACGAGTATTTCGGCAAAGGCAAAGTGCTCTCCATCAACGGCCAAAACGACAAGCGGGTGGCGACCATATTCTTTGAAGAAATGGAGCATCCCGAACGACGGCTGATGCTCAAATTCGCCAAGCTGCAGGTCATTTCGTGAAAACCTTCGCGGCGGGCGGACGTTACGCTTGACATGACACCTGCGGAGCTCAAGACTTTTATTCGCCGGACCGCACTCGCGTTGGGTTTTGATGACGTGGGCGTAGCGCGCGCGCAGCCGATGGACGAGGAGCGCGACCGCCTGCGCGCCTGGCTCGACCGCGGCCTGCACGGCTCCATGGCATATATGGCAAACCACTTTGACAAGCGCCTGGATCCTACCCTGCTCGTGCCCGGGGCCAAGTCTGTCATCTCTTTTGTGCACAATTATTTCCCGGCAGAGCGACAACCCCGGGACACCTATCAAGTGGCCACGTATGCATACGGGCGGGACTACCACAAGGTACTCAAGAAAAAATTAAAAAAAATTTTGCACGCCGTGGCCGGCGTGCAGGGTCCGGTGCAGGGGCGGATTTTTACCGACTCTGCTCCGGTCATGGAGCGACAGTGGGCGGCACGCGCCGGACTGGGTTGGCAGGGCAAACATACGCTACTGATTCATCCCCGGCGGGGATCGTATTTCTTCCTGGCGGAGTGGATCTGTGATCTGGAGTTGCCACCGGACGAACCGATGAGCGACCACTGCGGGCGCTGCACACGCTGCATAGATGCCTGTCCGACGGGGGCCATCGCACCGGAAGGCTATCTGCTGGACGCCTCCAAATGCATCTCCTACGCCACCATCGAACACAAGGGGCCGCTGCCGGATAGCGTCAGCGGCCGGCTAAAAGATTGGGTTTTTGGCTGCGATATATGCCAGGAAGTCTGTCCCTGGAATCGCTTTGCGACGCCGCACAGCGAGCCGGAATTCACTCCGCACCCGCACCTGCTGACACTCTCTCGCCGGGGCTGGGAGGAGATGACGGAAGAGGTCTTCGAGGAGATATTTTTCGGCACGCCGGTCAAGCGGGCGGGCTATGAAGGTATCCGGCGAAATGTGAAAGGAGCAATTATTAATTAAAAATGAAAAATTAAAAATTAAAAATAGTTGGGCTTATTCCCAAAAATCGGCTTTGTCAAGTGCCCTTGTATTTTGCCAAATAATATTTGGTTTACGCTCAAACTACTCAAACCTATAAGATTTTGGAAAGCTTATAGGTTTTGTCGTGCATTAATTTGGACAGCAGTTTCGCTCCTACGGAGCTTGAAATGTGGGTGGGACTTTTGGCTACAAAGCTTTCGTCCCTACGGGACTGTATGGGCATTTTTGTATAATTCCCGCACATCTCCGGTCATTATTTTGGGCAACCGTATTTAAACAGGAGCAGCTAAACAGTTGCTTTATTTGGAAGAATGGGAGCGGGCTCGCTGAGCTTGTCGAAGCGCGAAACCCCGATTTGCTGAAGCACTACATTCAGGAATGAGCCCCACCGAGCCTTTGCCCGGAAGTTTTGCCGGCTGACGGGGGCTAAAGCCCCGCTTGTTTTTTGGCACTTTTGTCCGTTGGCTGAAGCCAACGGCAAAGTCGGCTAAAGCCGATGGCAATGCAATGCAATGCAATTTTTTACCTATTCATGTAACAAAGCCTTCGATATCCACGAAAATGCCTATTTTATCCCTAAAAACAGAAGCAGCTAAACAGTTACATTATTTTCAGTTTGGTGTGGGGGATTGCATCGGTGTGGTGGAGGTATTATTGAGCTCACTCCGTAGCTGTTTAGGTACCCCTTGTTTTGGTGCAAAAACAGGAGCACCCAAAGCGTTACGGTTACGATATCTCATTCGATATTATTGACAATCCGATTTTGACGACATCGTTCAGGTACGATTCGATATTTTTCTTTGAGCTTTCGGACAATTCTTGCTCGAGAGAGAGTGTATAAGGCTTCATGTT
>JALVEF010000143.1 GCA_027031185.1 Saprospiraceae bacterium | reverse complement strand
CTCCGCTGTCGGGGGCAAGTAAGTGCGGGACAAGTAAAGTGCCCCTATCCCCAAAGGGAAAAATAAGAATAGCTGGAAATGACCCCGAAGGGGTCAAATGTTTTCAGCCGGCGGCGCAGCCGCCGGCTTCGGAAAAGGAGTCCCACAACTCCGAAGGAGTTGAACCCTTTCAGGGTTCTTTTCCCAATCAAACCATTTGCCCCGCATTCCATGCGGAGCAAGTTTGATTCAACCACTTCGTGGTTGTCTATACTTACCGTCTGTCGGGATGAAGTATTAAATTTCGATTGCCGTCGGCTTTAGCCGACAAACAGGAAAAATGAAGACTTTATCCTTGCCCCGGAGCAGGTAAAAAGGACATTCTCTTTGCCGTCGGCTTTAGCCGACGGGGAGAGAAGCAAAAAAAATACCGGGGCTTTAGCAATTATGTAAAAGCAGTATCTTCTCCTTCGTTTTTGTCAACAAAAAAAATAGCACGATGAAAGAAGACACTGCTACTGCAAAGTTATTCATTGGCATTGACACACACAAGCGAAGCTGGAAGGTTAAAACCGCCACAGATCTTTTTGACGGTAGAGCATTTACGTGTCCGCCAGACCCTGAGACTCTACGTAAATACGTAGAGAAGAATTTTCCAGGGTATGAAGTTCACTGCGCCTATGAAGTGGGGCCTTGTGGCTATTCTGCCCATAGAGCGTTTATTTCATATGGCTGGCATTCCTTGGTCGTCAATCCCGCCGACATACCACGTTCACAAAAGAGCAAGTATCAGAAAACAGATAAACTTGATGCCGCGCTAATTTGTAGGGAACTAAAAGATGGACGTCTTAAATCAATCCGCGTTCCAAGTCCGGAAAGAGAAGCGCTTCGATGTTTATTCAGAAGACGGATTGAATTGGTCAAGGATTTCCTTAGGACAAAGTCCAGAATACTGATGCAATTGCTCTACTTGGGCGTTAAAATCCCTGATGAATATGACAAAAACCCCTGGACACGTGCTTTTTTAGAGTGGGTTCGGTCGCTAGATTTAGGATTTGAAACGTCCAATTATAGCCTTAAGACGCAATTGGCCCATTACGAATTTCTGGACAAGAGCATCAAAGAAGTATCAAAACAATTACGCAATTATTGTCGCGATAACTTTAAGAAAGACTACGAATTGCTGCTTTCAGTACCGGGGATTGGCCCCATCATAGCCTGTGGGATATTGAGCGAGCTCGGTGATTTACGACGCTTTAATACCGAAAAACAACTTTGTAGTTATGTAGGACTTATCCCATCTTTGAACCAAAGTGGTGAAAGTTCTAAAACATCGGGTATGACACCGAGAGCAAAACGGATCATGCGCTCGTATTTCATAGAAGCGGCGTGGTGTGCCGTGCGGCTTGACCCATCTATGCAAGCGTATTGGAGATCACATCGAGGTAAGGATCCAAAGAGAATAATCGTAAAAGTCGCCAGAAAGTTACTTGTCAGGGTGCGATCTGTGCTTATTTCTGGAGTTCCTTACCAAATGGGATTGGTTAAGTAAAAAGAAGGAAAAAAGTTCTTAACTTCGCACAAAACGCACGAAAACTCATTACAAGGGAAAGAAGGACAACATAAGTGGGGGGGTGATCAGATTACTTCTGAATCACATTTTAATTAGCAGGTTGCCTTCCTTTCACTATTAACCATACAATTGCTGGTGAATACTTCAAGGAAGTATATCACATATAGGAGCCGGAGTTAGTAGTGCATGTGCCCAGAAGATTTCAAAACTTCCCCCGTTTCCGGGTGAAGGAAGTTTTGAAATCTTCTGGGCGCTCACAAGCAAAAAAAAAATGGTGTAGGCTGCTCGAACATATGATCGTTTCTTTACCTTATCGGGGAGGAAGAATCCTGCTTTACATAGGAGCCCCGCTTCCCGGCCCATTTTCGGGGCTGAAGCCCCTGTTGCTTTGATGCATATCCATCCGTCGGCTAAAGCCGACGGCAAAGCAAAGTAATGCAATGCAAAGCAATGCAATGCAAGGCAAGGCGAGGCAATGCAATGCAATGCAATGCAAGCGCTGCTTTTCTGCCTATTTGCGCAACCAGGCATCCATATTAGAGAAAAAGAATATGAAGCGTCCTTTTGTATTTTGGCCTACCAATCAGTGCTTTAGAGATGAAAAAATAGCAAAAATCCCTTGTAATAGCTTGAAAAGGCCCTTATCTTTGGTCTTCCGTAACGATTTGCGTCCGCAGTCGGCAATGCAACTCCCCCATAGGAACATTGCAAGTACTATTGAACGACTCTATGAGAACCAAGTCAATAGGGTGGGTGGTATTCACGGTATCCTTACTGTCGGTTGTGGCCGCACGTGGTAAAGGGTTTTTCTTTGCGCCCCCGCCTTGTCCAAATCCGCCGGTGATAGATCATATTGAAGTAGTGCCCACCTCCTGCGGGTCCACCACGGGCAGCATTACGGTATGGATGGCCGGCAATGCCGGTGATTATCAGTTTCAGTGGTCTCCCGATCTCGGAAATACGAATACGTTGACCGATTTGGTGGCCGGTATGTATCGCGTGACGATTACGGATGTCAATGCTCCGGATTGTGCGCTGGATACGTTTGTGGTGGTGCCAAATACTGACGGGCCCCAGACCCAAATCATCAACACGGCCCCGGCGACGTGTGATGCCAAGGACGGACAAGCTCAGCTGGGCCCCGATCCATTGTTGTTTTTATGGGACGATCTGGTCAGTGGGGCGTATCGCGCGGACTTGACGCATAGGACTTACGCTGTGACGGCAACGGATCCCGCGACGAACTGCTACAGCGTGATGGCTGTCACGATAGGTGAACACAATCCGTTGCAAAGTACCATTGCGCTGGTCGAGCCGGCCACTTGTAACCAGTCCAATGGGAGTGCGGTCATTGATGTGCAGGGGGGAACGGGTGATTATTCCTACAGTTGGGGGACGACGGGCCAAAATAGCAGTCTTCCTCCGGGAGACTACGGTATTCAGATAGTGGATAACGGGACGGGGTGCCGGGACTCGGTGTTTATCACTATTCCCAACGCCACTTCCAGTGGCGACCTTTCCCTTGTCTCTGTCACGCCTGCGTCTTGCAACGGTGGCAGTGATGGTGCCGTGGAGTTTGACCTCCAGCAAGGCTTCCCCTTTGGTGAGCCGGCGTCGGTCCTTATCAAAACGCTGGACGGACAAGTCAAGCAAAACGGCTTTCTTTCCGCCGGGCCGTACATGGCGTATTTGCTGGATGCGGGCTTGTGTCTAGTGGATTCGCTTCCTTTCCAGATGACGGAAAACAGCTCGCTTTTAGTCGTGCCGAATGTGATACCGCAGTCGTGTACCGTTGGGGGGATTATCAGCCTGGACGTGTCGGGAGGGGTGCCGCCGTACACTTTTGACTGGGCGGATTTGCCCGGTACGGATGACCCAAAAGACAGGACTGATCTGGTCAGTGGCCAATATGGCGTGACGGTTTATGACCAATTGGGGTGCCAATATGTGTTGCCGGCCATCCATGTCGGAGATGACTGTGGCAGTGGTACTTGTACCAATCCCGTCATTGTGACCGAGGTAGTGGTCAACCAGGCCACTTGCGGGCAGTTTAACGGGAGTGCGAAGGTCTTCATCAACGGAGATCCGGCCGATTATGAATGGGTATGGGAACCGGCGACGGGCGTGCTGATTGATCCGGGCAATGAGCGCCATTCGTTGGGATTGGGGACTTATAGCGTCACCATTACTGATAAACTGAACAATGCATGCTTCACCACAAAATCCTTTGCCGTTACCAATGCCAACGGGCCGCAGGCCCAAGTGGTCTCGACGACGCCAGTGACGTGCAATGGTCTCAATGGCTCGGCGGAACTGGCGCCGGCTTCGCTTCAATACACCTGGGCGGACGGCAGCCATGCGACCAGTCGCAATGATTTGACGGATGGCTATCATTTTGTGACGGTCGCGGACGGCAATTGCGAAAATATAGTCACGGTGCTCATCGAAGATACCAAGACGCTGGATGCTACGGCTGTCATCAACCAAAAGCCTTCTTGTGGGCAGTCCAACGGTTCCGTGACTATTGAAATTGCCAATGGGTCGGGTAGTTACAGCTATGACTGGGGAGCCGGCGCTACGCATACCGGCCTGGCAGCGGGCCATTACGATGTCTCCATCTCGGATTTGCAGACGGGATGTGATACGGTGTTGAGTTTTGCACTCAATAATGATGTGCCGGAGGC
>JALVEF010000142.1 GCA_027031185.1 Saprospiraceae bacterium | reverse complement strand
AAAAAGAACACTACCTCATTGGGACAAAGCCTTCAATCTACTACTCACACATAAAACAGAACTACCCTTCGAAGAAAAGCTCACACTTTTCACGGCGTTGATTAATCTTGGGCACCGGATCGCTCAAAGAAGGGTTCCGAAGCATTTTCTTCGTTTGTTTGAACTGTACCGCCTTGGTTTCGATGAAGGTATTTGGACCCACGGCCATACCATCTCGTCAATCACTTTTATGAATATTACCACATTGGGAGCCACCACCGCCCATCAACTACCCCCGACAAAAGCCAAGGCACAATTGCGTTGGCTTGAGCATTTCATTACGAAATCCGCCAACCATTTGAGCGGAAAAGACAAATCCAATGTCCTACTTTACGCCAAAGCACAACTTGCTTTCGCCAACGGGCTGTTCGCAAAAGCATACTACGACTATTTAGAGAAAATGGAATTGCAGGACCTAAGCGACAAACTTGTCTATCGCCTGCTACGCGCAAAATGCCTGTATGAATTGAGATCCTCAGACCCCCGGCTTGAACCGGTACTGTCTTCTTTCTTAGATTCTTTCTATAACTTTGTACAAAGAAAAAAACTCTCACCAGCCCGCAAGCAATACTATTATAATTTTATAAAATTTTTGCGCAAAATCAACAAGCCTGACGAACAAATCAAAATAAACCAAGTTTACAAAGCGGAGCTTTGTAAGGAACTGAAAAACGCAGAACGCATTGCGGCTTACGACTGGTTGTGTGACAAAATCAACGCCCTGTAGGGAGGGCATCAAAGCCCTCCCTTCGGCGTCAAAACTAATTTGTAATGATGTCCTCGATGATAATACCAAGAATCTGCAATAACGTAGCCATAACCAAAGTGTTTTTGTGCCCACCCAACGCCCGGCGTCGGATGCGCATGGGGGTGAAAAAATCACGGCTGAACAATGGCCACTGCCCGCCAGCCTAACACCCAAAGATAACGGCGAAGCGGCTGTGTGGACAGCCGCTTCTTCTGAATGAATAGTTTTTTCTTGCGAAAATACTATTTAGACATCTAAGCCCGGCAGGGGATAGATTACTTGGTCTTGATTATGCGGATTTTATTTAGAAAAACCGGGCGCCTGGCTGCCGCTATGGGAATAGCTACTTGCTTCAAATCCCGGGTGAGATAGACATCATCCGCATCGAATGATTCTACAGCATATAAATTGACCGCATAAGAGCGATGCGTAATCACAAAACGACTATTATTTAATTTTTTCACAAAGTTGGATAGGCTGGTCGATACCAAATAGCTACGACGGGAAAGAAAAATATGTGTGGCACCACCATCCGCCTCCATGTAGAGAATATCATTGACGTTGATACGCACATACCTCGCATTGTGCTTGACAAAAATAAATTCCGGATCCCGGGCTGTGGGGCTGTAACTATTACCGGACAATTCCAGATAGCCCTCCCGGGTCAGAAAGTCATGCATCGCAAAATCAATGGAGAGATCCAACTGGTGTGGATAGTAAGGTTTGCCCAGAAAGTGGTTGGGATGAACAGCTTTTGCCCTCTCCCGGGTGACCGGGTCATAATTGTCAGATAAAAATATCACCGGAATATTTCGCTTCTTCCGAAATTGTTCGACCAGTTGGATGCCGTCCATCGGGCTTCCGTCCAATTTTATATCCACAAATGCCAAATCCGGACGATTGCTCTCAAATATCTCCATGGCCATTACGCTGTCGTATGCCGGCCCGCAAACCTGATAACCGGAGGACTCCAATATCTCCCTGATATTATCTGCTTGTGTCAGATCATCTTCCACTACAAGTATTTTAATGCCATGCATCTCAGGTGATTTTTAGCAGGTTTGGAAAATAAAAAGAAAAAACCGCCCCATTGTCATTCTCTATCTCCAGGTGGCCGTGCAACTGCTTCACCATATTCCTGATAAGTCGTAGCCCCAAAGAACGCACTTCATCTGGCTGGATTGCTAAATCAATACCGGTACCGTTATCCCGGTACAAAATGCGGACATCGGATGCTTTTTCACGCCATAATTCTATATGTATAAGCGGATTCTTTTGCCGCGAAAAAGCATGTTTGATGGAATTGATCATCAATTCATTCATTATTAGACCCAAGCGCATCGCCTTTTCCGCATCAATTTTTATGTCAGCGATATTTACTTTCACGTCAAAATGTTTATCACTGGTCGTGTAAAATTCCCAGATGTGATGAATAATTTTGCCCAAGTATTGATTGAGAAGCACTTGCTGATCAATATTTTCGACTTGGAGCTCTCTCTCCAAAAGTGATATGGCACGTACCCGGTTCTCGCTTTCTTTGACCACCTCCTTGAGTTCGGGACTTTCCAGCCGCCTGATTTGCATTTCCATCATCGCGCTCAGCAGTTGTAGATTGTTTTTGAAGCGATGGCTTTTCTCGCGCGAGAGCATGACGATTTGCTCATTTTGTTCAGAAAGCAGCCGGTTGGCGCGCAGTTTTTGGCGATAGTTTTTGTAGGTAAGACCCAGCAGTGCCAACACGAGCCCAAGTCCGGCCAACGAAAAGTAGAGATAATAGCTTCGCATCCTGAGCATCCTCTCCTGCAACTCCTTTTCCTTTTTCAACAACTCGTTTTCAGCTTCTTTCTTCTCGACCTGAAACCTCATCGTAAGCTCCTGTATCTGCTTGAGTTGTTCGTCGTTGAGATAACTGTTTTGCAGTGAATCCGACAGACGGGCATAGCGGTAGGCATCGGCGTATCGCCCAAGAGCAGCCATATTCCGAGCCAGAAAATCATAAGCTTCGCTTAATTCTTTTTTCGCCGAAAATGGTGTCAGCAAATCAATAGCCGAATCCAACAACGGAGAGACAAGTCTGTATTTTTTCTTTTTAAAATACACTTTCGCAAGATTTATCTGCACACTACCCACCTCAAAATCACCAAATAATCGGGGGGCGCCCATGAGAAACTTTTTATAATATACCTCCGCCGAATCCAGGACGTTCCGCTTCAAATACAAATCGCCTAATGACGAATACGCATATAGTCGCCCGCTGGCGTCGCCCAATGCATTACTGGTATTCAAGGCCCGCATTGCAAAGTCCTTTGCCGCATCAAGACTATCTATTTCTGAATAATAAAACGCCATACACACATAATTGTATAGCAGACGATATTCATAGTCAATTTTTTTGTTGAGCTCAATGGCTTTTTTCGCATAGTCAATAGCGAAAGCATAATTTTTTAAATTGCTATGCGCAACGGATAAATTATTATACACATCAGACAACAACTCCCAGTTCTTGTATTTCTCGAATATCGGGATTGCTTTTTGATAGTTTTCAACCGCTTGATGGTAGTCCGCCTTGTAATCACTGATAATCCCATAGGCATTATAACAAAAGGCAAGGCCTTCCTCGTCCCCTATTATCCTTTTTATCTCAAACGCCTTATCAAAATAATGTTTGGCACTATCCAACCTACCCGTTGACAAATTCCAATTACCAAGTAGCATTAGCGCCATGGAAACTTCCCGCTCACTATGTAGTTCTCTGAAAAGTCGCAAAGCCAATTGGGCCAGGGAATCTACCCCATCAAACATCATCACATCTAATCGAATTCTTGATTTTGTGTAGAGCGCATAAGCGTATTCACTCCGGTAATTCTTTGATCGGGCAAAATCAATTAACGTGTTTACAAGGCTATCGGCCTTGTTGAAATTCTTCTTACGCAATTCCAACACTTCATCAATACGCTGATAGAAATAGACTGAATCCTCCGGAGTAATGGCTCGCATCGGAAAATACCCCAAGAATACGAATATACTCGTAAGAATTACGATCAGCAAAAACCTCTTGCTTTTCCCAAGTATGTGCAAGTATCTATCCATGCCCCGATTATTAATATTTCCGTGCACTAACGAAGTTAGTGCACTTTGTCCCTATAAAATCCAAAGCGCCGCATACGATGAAGCCTTATGGTCAGGCGATCATAAGGCCCAATTACCAGGAGACAACACAAGGAAGATAGCTACCTGAATAGCCCCTATTTTGACAAGCCCGCATGCCACAGCGCACCAGCCACACATTTTCTCATCACTTACAGATGACGCGGGGCAAGTATAAAAAATCAAACAAAAACCACCAAATCGGCGAGTACTTTATTCCAGGCGCGAAAGGAATCGTCTTTGTCCCGGGGAACACACCAAACTCTCCTTTGCGCGCTTTGGAGTTATGAAAGAGCCCAAGGCAAAC